>JAGHUJ010000174.1 GCA_018064905.1 Candidatus Treponema equifaecale | reverse complement strand
AGCCGCCTTAAAAGGGCGGTGCTCTACCACCTGAGCTAGTAGCCCATTTGTTCATTGCTGAATGTAAAGTATATTATACGCTTTGAAGTTTTATGTCAAGTAAAAGCACAGCTTTTTCTGAAAAAGATTTCAAAGCATAAATATCAGGTCAATTGCAGAGGCTTTCCAAAAGCGCCTTGCATCCTGCAGTCACATCACTATAGGTTTCTTCAAAATTACCGGTGTACCATGGATCTGCAACATCACGGTTCAGACCAATGTATTCCAGCAGATAGTGAACCTTGCCCTGCGTGTCCTCACCTACCCGCTGCTTTAAATGGCGCTGGTTCTCACTGTCCATGATTATGAGAAGGTCAAAGTCATTGTAGTCATCCGGAGTCACAAGGCGGGCCCTATGGTCTGTAAAAGGAATTCCGTTATCCCGCAGAATCATTCTGGTTCCCCTGTGCATTCCGTTTCCGATTTCATCATAGTCCGTTGCCGCTGAATCAATGTAGAACTGAGATTCCAGTCCTGCCTGACGAACAAAGTGCTTCATAACCATCTCAGCCATTGGAGAACGGCAGATGTTTCCGTGACAAATGAAAAGTATCTTATGCATGTAGGAAAGTATACAGGAAAAATTAAGAATTGAGAATTGATGCGATAAATTGAAATATTTTACGGAGATTTTTTAGGATTTACGACTTTTCTCCGTAAATTCTTTGTCCTGCAGATTGAATTTACGTGATGAAACAGCTGATTTTACGGAGATTTTTTGGAATCTGCAATTTTTCTCCGTAAATTTTGTATCCTGCAGATTGAATTTACGTGATGAAACAGCAGTTTTTACGGGGATTTTTTAGGATTTGCGTTTTTTCTCCGTAAATTTTGTGACTTAGTGGCTGGATTGATGTGATGGGTGGTTGCGTGAGGGATTGGAGTGGCGCGACAGCGGTGCCGGCAGCGCAGCTGCCGGTACTGAAACCACGCAAAGCCCGACGGAGTCTGTCCCGAATGGGCAGGCTCCGGCACGCCCTTATGACAAAACTAGAACGGAGCTTCGTCTGGATTTCGTGCAGGTTTTATATCAAGGCCTGTGAGCTCTGCAATTTTCTGGCAGTCTGCTGCATCCAGTTCAAAGTCGAAAACCTGTGCATTTTCTGTGATTCTTTCTGCTTTAACTGATTTTGGCAACGGGAGACAGCCCATCTGAAGACTCCATCGAACACAAATCTGCGCAATTGTTCTATTATATTTAGCTGCAAGAGCCTGCATTTCTGAGCTGGTGAAAATTCCGCCGGTACCAAGAGGACTGTAGGCTTCAACCACCATGTTCATTTTTCGGCTGTAATCTGCAAGGGCCTGCTGGGGCTGACCTGGACAAACCTTGATTTGATTTACCATTGGTGCAATTTTTGCTGTTTTCATCAGTTCTTCAAGATGACGCTCGCAGAAATTTGAAACACCTATTGACCGGAGTTTGCCTGCTTCATAAGCTTCTTCCATTGCCTTCCAGCTTTCTGCATTTTTAAGCTGCCATTCAGAACGGAATTTAAGCGGATTTGGCCAGTGAATGAGGTAAAGGTCAAGATAGTCCAGACCAAGTTTCTGAAGTGAAAGATCAATGGCCTTCTGACAGCTTTCGTAGCCGTGGTCAGGATTCCAGAGTTTTGTAGTGATGAAAAGTTCGCTTCGAGGAACTCCTGATTCTTTTAAGAAGTCATTTATGGCCCGTCCTACACTCTCTTCGTTTCCATAAGCGGTTGCTGTATCAATGTGTCGATATCCGGATTTAAGTGCGGCAAATACAGCATTATAGGCTTCTTCACCGTCGGCACTCTGCCATGTTCCAAAACCAATGCAAGGAATTTCTACGCCGTTGGAAAGTTTGTAAGTTGAAGTGAGGGATGTGAATTGTGTCATAGTGGCCTCCAAATTTTCGTGACAAATAATAAAGCAATTATACCACGGAAAGAAGGAACAGTTAGAAAAATGTGATGGATATAACAAGAATTTAGGAGATTCAACTTCCAACTTTTCATTTTTCTATTATAATTACCTCATGATTAAACGCTCTGGACACGCAGACCTTCCTCTTCACACTGGAATTGTTCCACGATGGCTTGCAGACAGAATGAAGCTGCTTGGAACAGAAATTGCCGAAGCTTTGATCATAAATTATGGGAAAAAAGAATTCCTCACCCGACTTTCCGACCCGCTGTGGTTTCAGAGTCTTGGGGCCGTTTTGGGAATGGACTGGCATTCTTCTGGAATTACTACCAGCGTAATGAATGCCCTCAAACGGGGAATTAATGAAAGGGCTGGAGATTTTGGACTTTATGTTTGCGGTGGCCGCGGTAAATATTCAAGACAGACTCCAGACGAACTGCTTTCCCTTGCGGATGATGCTGGACTGGACGGAAATGCACTGGTAAAGGCTTCAAAACTGACTGCAAAGGTTGACGGTACTGCAGTTCAGGACGGATTTCAGCTTTACATGCACAACTTTGTCATCAGCAGCGAAGGGGACTGGGTTGTAGTTCAGCAAGGCATGAATCCTCTTGCAAAAACCGCCCGCCGCTACCATTGGTCTTCAGAAAATCTCCGTTCCTTTGTAGATGCTCCACATACTGGGGTAACTGGCGAAAATCAGGGAAGAATTCTAAACCTGACAGACTCCAATGCAAAGGAAACCCGCGGAACGATTCTCACCATTAGCAATGAAAATCCAGACAAAATGATGAAGGAAATCGCAAAAATTTCAGGACAGGATTTTGCACGGCAGCTGGAATTTGATTTTTCTGAGGAAAATGAAAAAAACGCACTGGCTCCTTCACAGCTTTTAACTGCACCTAACGAATTTGAAGTCTCCCTCAGAAACGACAGAAATCTTGTAATGCCAGCCCACCATGAAGTACGGGCAGAAGACGTTGACTTAAAGCGGCTTGGTTCTGTCCTTGCAACTGCCTACACGGCGAACAACAAGGATTTTGAATCCCTTCTGCTCACTCCCGGACTTGGCCCACGAACTTTACAAAGTCTTACCCTAGTTAGCGAAATAATCTACGGAACTCCAGCACGTTTTACAGACCCTGCCAGATTCAGTTTTGCACACGGTGGTAAGGACGGTCACCCCTTCCCTGTTCCACTAAAAATTTATGACGAATCCATCCGTGTTCTGGGTGATGCAATTGAAAAATCAAAGCTGGGATACAATGACAAAAGCGAATGCCTCCGTCGTCTGGACACAACTGCCCGCCAGATTGAAGCAAACTGCGAACCAATGGCAGATTTTGACAAGGCCCTTGAATACGAAAAAGCCCACTCCAAGGAATGGGGCGGGCGAACCTGTTCAGATTAAAGTAAAACGGTGGTTGAGGCTCTCGAAACCACCCTTTAATTATTCCTAAATTTTATCCAACAATCTCACGGACAAATTTCAGAGATGCCGGAACATCCTTTACGCCTTCAAAAATCAACAGCGCATCCGGACACTCCTTTTTGATTCTTGGAAGCCATTCCTTCCAGAGCATAAGTCCCTGTCCCAATGGCGCAATTTCAAGCTCGTTAGTCTCCGGGTTCACAACATAATCCTTCATGTGGAAGCCAAGGATTTTTCCCTTGAACAGTTCCAGACACTTGTCAAAAATCTCTGCCCGCTGCTCATGATTTCCAATGTACAAATAATTGTAGATATCCACAATAAAACGGAAATTTTCCTGTCCCGGATCAATTTCATCAGCAAGACGCTTCAGCATTTCCGGCTTGTACATACAATGTCCCCAGGCACCTTCCAAAGCCATGCAAACACCAGCTTCCTTTGCAATCTGAGGCATTGGAGCAAAAATCGACTTCACTTCCTGAAAAGCTTCCTCAGTCTGATTCTTTGGATTGTATGTCCATTTGTCATCATTGTAAGAGCCGGTCTCAGAAGCAACAAACTTTGCACCAAATTCAGCAGCATGTCGAAGATGATCTGCATATTTATCAGCACCAGATTTCACCTTGTCCTTATTTGAGTGAACAGGATTAAAGTAAGCACCCAAAAGTGGGATTTCTACACCGTGATTATTAAAACCGTCACGAATTTCTTTTACAACTTCAGGTGTGAGGGTTCCAGGATTTCCATTCTGACCTTCTACAGCCTTAGCAATTGCCAGCTGAACTCCATCAAAACCCCATTCATGTGCATTCTGACCCAACCAGTCAGCACTTCCCTTTCCAATATCATGTGGACGAATCAAAATTTTCATCGCGAATCTCCCAAAAAAACAAATTTATTTTATTTTATCACAGAAATACAATTTATGTAGAATTTTTTTAGGGCGTGTCCCTCCTTCCCAAAGGTCAGTCGGGCCAGGCTTTCCAGCCTTCCGCGTCAAGCGCTCCATTCTCGCTCCGCAAGAACGCCTCCGGCGGGCTTCCAATCCTTCACGCAGGGAAGGCGATGCGCGTAAGCAAATTTCAGAACTGTCACTTCGAGCGCAGTCGAGAAGTCTCCCGCACTTCACTCTTCACGCAATTTTCAATTACAAAATTTTTCATTATAATCACATTTATGACCAACGAAACAAATATCCAATCTGCACTTTATCTCATTCCATGCACAATGGGCGAAACACCCAACAACCAGGTGCTTCCGGACTATAACTCACAGGTAGTAAAAGGAATCCGCCACTTCATTGTGGAAAGCAGAAAGTCCGCCGTGCGTTTTTTGATTTCTGTGGACAAGGATTTTCCCATTGATGACTGCACCTTTACAGAGCTCAGTGAACATACAGACGCAAAGCAGGATTTGAGCAAAATTCTCACACCGCTTGAAAAAAACAGGCAGCCAATGGGAATCATTTCCGACGCCGGATGTCCCTGCATTGGTGACCCGGGTGCAAGAGCTGTAGAAATTGCACAGAAAAAAAATCTTAGGGTTGTTCCGCTGGTTGGTCCAAATTCAATGATAATGGCTCTGATGTGCTCCGGCTTCAATGGACAGAACTTCGCCTTCAACGGATATTTGCCGGTAAAAAATGGAGAGCGGGAAGGAAAAATCAAGCAGCTGGAAAACAAGGTTTACAAGGAAAATCAGACCCAGCTTTTTATAGAAGCACCATACCGCAATGACAAAATGCTGGAAGCTCTCCTCAAAACTCTTCGGGCAGAAACAAGGCTCTGTATTGCCGCCGGCCTTACAACTTCTCAGGAATTTGCCGTAACAAAAACTGTTGCAGAATGGAAAAAAACAAAAAAGCCGGAAATCAACAAGATCCCGGCCATTTTCCTCATTTATAAATAACTAATTCTGAGTCAATTATTTTCTCTTTCCGAACAATCTGAGCAGCGCAAGGAACAGATTGATAAAATCCAGATAAAGTTCCAAAGCTGCGAGAATTGAAACTTTCTTGTAATCCTCATTGTTCTTTGCGTGCTGTGCTGTCTTAATGATTTTCTGGCTGTCATAAGCTGTAAGACCAGTAAAGACAACAACAGTCACAAATGAAATCAAATAGTTGAGCATTGTAAAGTCAGCAGGAGTGATCAGCTTAAGCACAAACTGAACAGCACTGGAAATAATGATTCCAATCAGCCCCATCATCATGTAATGACCAAGGCTGTTCAGATTCTTCTTTGTGGTAAGTCCGTAGAAGCTCATCAAACCGAACATTGCAGCACATCCAAAAAAAGCACCGGCAATTGAAGCTATCTGATAAACAATAAATATAGAAGAAAGTGTAATTCCGTTGATAACAGAATATGCAAGGAACCCAAGTGTCGCACCCATTACGGACATTGTTCTGATTTTTGCTGAAAGAACAAAAACCAGAATGAATTCTGCAATCACCAGCATCCAGAATCCAATTTTAGCACCTGCAAAAAGAAATGCACCAAATGCAGTAAAACCCAATCTGTTTTCTTCTACTGTGAAAATATTCATGCTGGTCCAATATGCAGCAATAGCACTGATAAGAAGAGCCACAGCCATCCAGCCATAGGTTCTTGTAACAAAGGCAGACTGTTCTGATTTTGTAAGACTAAGAGTATTTTCCATTTTTTCCTCCGATTTAAAAGATACAGTTATTTTTCATTGGTGGCAAGTTTTATCTTAGTTTTATCTTAATTGAGGCAAGTTTTTTTCCGATATTTGAAAAGAATAAAAATTTAAATTTATTGTTTTGGGAGAAGACAATGAAAAAAATCACAAAAATTTCTGCAATTTTATCAGCAATGATTTTGATTGCAGGCTGTGCTTCTACACCTAAAGAAGAATCAATTCACGAATTGATTATGCAGGGCCGTTATGAAGAAGCAAAGGACAGATTCAAATCCAAATCCGACATCAACGCACAGGATCAGGACGGAAACACTGCCCTTCATCTTGCAGCAAAGGTGAACGAAGCAGATTTGGTAAGCTTCCTCATCATCAAGGGTGCAGACACTGAAATCAGAAACAATAATGACGACACAGCACTTCACCTTGCAATTAAAAACGACTGTATCGACGCTTCAAAGGTTCTTGCCATTGTACACGGTGACATTTTTGCAAAGGATGGAAACGGCAACATGGCTCTGGAACTCGCTTTGGCAAAGGGTGACCAGTGGTATGATGCTATGATCACCCAGCAGACAGGTGAAGTTCGGGATGTGGACGGTCAGAGCATCGTTCATTACTTTGTCAAAACACGGGACGAAAAGGCAATCAAACGCTGCATTCAGATTGGTGTTCCACTTTCTATAAAAGACAACAAGGGCAAGACACCACTTTCACTGGCTTTTGAAAGTGCAGACAATTCAACTTCCATCAGAATCGCAGCCCAGCTTATTCTTGGTAACGCACAGCTTGTTCGCGGCGACTTTGCATATTTTGAAGATGCGGTTAAAACCCACAACATGATTCTGCGCTTCCACGACGGTCAGACACCACTCCACCTGGCTACAATTATGGGCCACACTGGTATCGTTGACTACATTCTCAATCAGAAAACTTCTCTCAGACTTTCAGATATTTTGGCAGCTCAGGACATCAGCGGTGCAACACCACTTCATGAAGCTGTCCGCTATGGAAAAGTAGATATTGCCCGTCTTCTTCTTGCTGCAGGTGCACAGGTTGATGCATTGGATTCAATCGGAAAGACACCAATCATGCTTATCATGCCAGTTGAAGCCCAGTACACTCTCTATGCAACACTTCTTCAGTACAAGGCAAATGTAAATCAGAAGGATATGTATGGTGACACAATTCTTCATGTTGCCACAATGTCCGGTTCACCAGTAAATGCACTTCAGCTTCTGGTAAATTCTGGTGCTGCAGTAAATGAACGCAACAAGCAGGGGGTGACACCAATCGAAATTGCTATTGAACATCAGCTTAAGGAACAGGTTGCATTCTACGCTGCCAACGGTGCTGATATTTATGCAGAAGATATGGATGGAAATTCACCTCTTTCAAAAGCTTTGGACTGCCCTACTCCGGAAATGCTTGAAATGCTGGTTTCTGAAAAGAACATCACTTCAAAGGATTCCAGCGGAAACACAGCCCTTCATATTGCAATCAAACGGGACGCTCCAATTGAATACATCAAATATCTTATTGAAGCAAAGGCTGATGTAAATGCCCGCAACAAGAACGGTGACTCAGTTCTCTTCATCACAGTTCAGAAAAACAGACGGGATGTTGGTGACCTTCTCCTTGACAACGGTGCTGATATTTTTGCCACAAATACACAGAACAATTCTCCACTTCGCGTAGCTCTCACAAAAGGCGGCGATTTGCAGGACTGGCTCATCACTTCAAAAACTTTGAACACAACTGACGGAAGCGGAAACACACCTCTCCACTATGCAGCAGAATGGCAGCTCAATGATGCAATCAACTCACTTATTCAGAAAGGTGCCAACGTAACAGCAGAAAATGCAAACGGTGAAAGCGCACTCTTCTCAGCTGTAAAAGGTGACAATCCAAGCACAATCAACATTCTTGTTGAAAAAGGAGTTGCAACAGATTCCCGCGACAACCACGCCCGCGACAATCTTGGAAACACACCTCTTCACGCAGCAGTTAAATGGAACGCACTTAAAGCAGCAAAGACTTTGATTTCCCTTGGTGTTGATGTAAATGCACAGAACCTCAGCGGAAAAACAGCTCTCTGCGACTCTTGCCGTTCAGCTAAAAAAGAAATGTCAATTCTCCTTATTCAGAACGGAGCAGACATAAATGCCACAGACGCAACAGGTCGTACAGTTCTTATGGACGCAATTTCCAGCATGAACGAACAGATGGTAAAGCTTCTTCTGAGCTATGGTGCTAATGTTCAGATTCAGGAAATGTATGGAAGAAACGCATACCACGATGCGGCTCTCACAGGCAACATTGGAATCATCAAGCAGATCAGAAATGCAGGCGGAAATCCTCTTGCAAGAGACAGCGCAGGAGACTCTCCATTCTCACTTGTTTTGAAGGCTGACATCCACGTAATTCAGGCTGTTCTTGGTAACAACACAACCATCGTTGACTCTGACGGAAACACACCGGTTCACATTGCAGTTGAAAGAAATGCTTCAAAAACACTTCTTACACAGCTTCTGAACATGGGCTATCCTGCCAGCCAGCGAAACGGAAAAGGTATGACAGCTTTGAACATGGCAGTTGAAAAGAACAATGTAAACCTTGCACTTGGTCTTCTGGAATACGGTGCAGATCCTTATCTTGCAACTCCAACTGGTGAAAATGCACTTACTTCTGTATTCAAGACAAAAAACAGAACAATTCTTGATGCAATCGTAAAATACAACGACAAGAAGGCAGACAGACAGGGTGACGGAATCCTTCATTATGCTGCACGAACAGCTGATGAAAGCATTGTTAAAGAACTGGCTGCAAAACCTAATCTTGATAAGACAGCCAAGAACATCACTGGTGAAACACCATACAAGATGGCTGAACGCTGGGGCAGAGCTGCAATCGCAGACTTGCTGAGAGTATCAGACAACGCAAAATAAACACTAAAAAAAATGCTGCATTCGAGATGAAGTTCACTTCAAGGAATGCAGCATTTTTTTTATTTTACAGAATATGCAATGTTGAGTTTTCAAAGCTCAGGTAGGCTTTTTCACCGGCCTGATAGATTTTGTGACCTCTTGGATTGTAATCGTGGATTTTTAGAACTGTGTCACCGCATTTAAGCTGGTAATACTGATATGCACCCATGAATGTTGAAATCAGGATTTCACCACCGATTGCACCTGTATCAGCCAATTCTACGCTTTCTGGACGAATGACTATCTTGCATTTATCCCCATTCTTCAAATCACCATAGCTTTCTGCTTTAATTTCAGTTCCGTTCACATCAACTACGCAGTTCTCCCCTTCACTGCTCTTTACAGTGCCTTCAAGGAAGTTTACCTCGCCAATGAAGTCCGCAACAAATTCAGACTTAGGTTTGTAATAGATTTCCTGGGGAGTACCTTTCTGGGCGATTTTGCCTTTGTTCATCAGAATAATTTCATCAGAAATACTCATGGCCTCAGCCTGATCGTGTGTTACATAAATCGCAGTAATTCCAAGCTTCTGCTGAATTTTACGGATTTCAGTGCGCATTGTAACACGGAGCTTTGCATCAAGATTTGAAAGAGGTTCATCAAAAAGCAGAACACCTGGCTGCATTACCAGAGCACGGGCCAAAGCAACACGCTGCTGCTGACCACCTGAAAGCTGATTTGTCATTCGCTCTTCCATTCCGCTCAGTTCAACCAGTTCCAGCATATCCATAACCTTCTTTTTGATTTCATCTTTTGGAAGTTTACGAAGCTTAAGACCATAAGCAATATTGTCAAATACATTGTAGTGAGGCAAAAGCGCATAGCTCTGGAAGACCATTGCTGTATCACGCTTGTTTGGAGTAAGTTCGTTGATTGCATCGTCTCCAAGAAAAATCTGGCCGTCATCAGGGCTTTCAAAACCAGCAATCATACGGAGAGTTGTGGTCTTTCCACAGCCGGATGGTCCCAGCAAAGTTACAAAGCTTCCAGGAGCAATATCCAGAGAAACATTGTCTACAGCAGCAAAATCCTTTTTTGTTTTTGGATCCTGATAAATTTTAGTGATATTTACAAGGCGAACGCCCTTTGGTGATTTATTTTCCATAATATTTAAGCTCCTTTCTTAGATGTTCCGAATTTTGCCAGCAGCAGATTCATTACAGAAATTGCCGCGTAAGTGATGATGATAAGAATTGTGGCATAGGCACAGGCGATACCGTAGTTTCCCTTTTCCGCATGCTCATTGATTCTTACAGTAATCAAAAGATATCTTGGAGTTACAAGAAGAATGATTGCAGAAATAGCAGTGATTGAGCGTACAAAAGTTGTTACAAGACCAGAGATAAAAGATTCTTTGATCAAAGGCAATGTTACTGTAGCAAAAACCTTGGCGCTGTCTGCACCCATATCGTAGGCAGCTTCCTCAATAGACTTATCAATCTGTCTTAAAGCCGCAATACCAGAACGGGTACCGATTGGCAGAGAACGCACGATGAATACAATCACAAGAATTGCACCGGTTCCGTAAAGGCTTGAAAGAATTCCAGTGTGAAAGAGACCAGAATTGAATCCGCGGATAAAACCAACACCAAGTACAGTACCAGGAACAGCCATAGCCAGCATCGCAACAAATTCCATCATGCCTTTTCCAAGGAATTTTCGCTTTACAACAAGATAAGCAATCATCATGGAAAGCAGGGCTGTAATTGGAGAAGCCACAAGTGAAAGCAGCATGGAATCCGTGAAAACCCTGTAGCCTTTGTTTTTAAATATGAATTCATACCATTTGAGGGAAAGACTGTAGTCCCTGCCCCAAAGCTTGAACAGAGATCCAAACGGAACCAGAATATACATTACAAGAACAAAAACTGTAATCACTGTACAGATTGTAACCAGCGGATATCGTACAGATTTGTCTGTCATAAGCTGACGGCCTCGGCTAGCTTTACCTGTAAGGGTTGCAACGGACTTACGCTCCAGCCAGTATTTTTCAAGGACAAAAAGCCCCATAGAAATCGCAAGAAGAACAACAGCCATGGCAGTGGCACCAGATTTGTCATAGGCGCCAGTCAGCTGAAGATAAATAGAAGTTGCCAGAGTATCAAAGTTTCCGCCGATGATCATTGGATTTGCAAAATCGGCAACAGATTCAATAAAGGAAACCAGGAAAGCATTTCCAAGACCTGGCAAAAGCAAAGGAAGTGTAACAGTTTTGAACACGCCAAAACGACTGGCACCCATGTTTCGGGCGGCCTCTTCCAAAGACGGATCAATATTTTTAAGAAGTCCCTTCAGCATCATGTAGCATACAGGGAAAAATGTAAGTATCTGAACCAAAGCAATACCACGCCAGCCATAGAGCTGAGTGTTGTTCAGATTGAATACGCCACGGGTAATTACACCTGTTCGGCCAAAAAGAAGAATTGCAGAAAGTGAAAGTACGAATGGAGGCGAAACAACAGGCAGAATGGAAACCACATTAAAAAGCTTGCGCACAACTTTGGAACCTGTGTCTACATAAGAATCAACATAGGCGAACAAAAATCCGATTACAGTCGCACCAAGACCAGAAACCATTCCCAGCCATAGCGTATTGGTAATAGCTTTGCGGAAAGTTGTCATCTTGAATATTCGGATAAAGTTTCCAAAGCCCAGAGATTTGGCAGCATCTGCACCAATTCCTGTCTCAACAACTGCAGAATCTGTAAGCAGAATTGCCAGTGGATATAAAATAAAAAGCATCAAAAACACAAAGATTCCGATAATTGCCGCAACAAGAATCGGATCCGCCAGAAGCTTTTTTCTGTCAAGAGATTTACCATGAAGTTCAGCCATACGCACTCCTGAAATTTAAAATTAAGAGGCTGCCCAAATTGTGGTGACATTCAGAAACCTATTGGACAGCCCCCCGCACTTAAGAAATTGTTAGTTTCCGGCTTATTTTGTCTTTACACGGTCATCAGCTGCGATAACTTCGAAGAATTCTCCGTAGTATTTTGGTCCGTTAACCTTTGCATCGCTGAAGTCGTAGTTCATTGTAGAAATTTTGTCCAAACCAGCTTTTACAGCAGCTTCAACAGGCTTAGCATTGTCGATAACCAGGAACTGATATGAACCATTTTCCTGAGCGATGTTTACACAATCTGGAGAAAGAGCAAATTCAATGAATTTCTTTGCATTGTCAATATTCTTTGCACCGTTGAAGATTGCAGTAGCACCGATTTCATAAGAAGTTCCAGAAGCTGGAGCTGTCATTCCGATATTTGTGTAGCCATTGTCTACAATCTGGTAAACAACATCATGGAGGAATCCAACACCAATTACAACTTCACCAGTTGGAACCAGTTTTGAAGGACCTGAACCAGATTTTGTATACTGACAGATGTTCTTGTCCAATGCGGCAAAGTATTCCATAGCTTCTTTTTCGCCTTTGAGCTGAACCATTGTGTTTACAATAAGCTTACCAGTTCCGGCTGTATTTGGGTTTGCGAAAGAAACAAGACCTTTGTATTCAGGTTTTGCAAGGTCATCCCAGTCCTTTGGTGGCTGAAGTCCAAGGCGGTTCATTTCATCTGTGTTCCAGAAGAAGCCCAGGATACCACGGTAAATACCGTACCAGTTGTTGTTTGAATCTTTGAACTGTGGGCCAACAAGGTGGCTTGCATTTTTAGCAGCATAAGGAAGAAGAAGTCCCTTCATTGCAGCTTCGTTGTAAGGATCAGTTGTACCACCGAACCAAACGTCAGCAGATGGATTTCCGTTTTCTTCACCGATTTTTGTGAGAACTTCACCAGTTGAAAGGCGCTGATAAGTTGTCTTTACGCCAGAAGTCTCTTCAAACTTTGCACAAACGGCAGCAAGATATTCCTCTTCACAAGAACCATAAACAACCAATTCTCCTGCATTTACAGTCTTCTTATTGCAAGAGAAAAATGAAAGTGCGGCAAGAACGCCACAAGCAGCAGCAAGTATTTTTTTCATCATGACCTCCAAAAGCCCGAAAATTCAATCAGGTCTCTTACTAAAAGTATAGGTCACAATTTTTCAGAAAGCAAACGAATTTAATTAAAAGTTTAAGTTTGAATGCCAATTCAATCAGAAAAAAAAAGAAATTTCCTGCCAAAGTGATGGATCATTCCAGATTTTCAGACATTTTTACCAGCAGCTCCAGCAATTTTTGCTTTTCTGCTTCTTCAAAATTTTTATATGCACCTTCCAAAAGTTGAGTCGAGATTTCTTCAGTGATGGCATTGTATTCACTTCCCTTTTCTGTAAGGCTCAGTATTTTTTTTCGAGAATCTTCATCAGACTTTCTTATCTGAACAAAACCCAGGCTTTCAAGCTTTCGCACAAGAAAAGTTGTAGTGGATTTGTCCCTGTTGATTTTTGAAGAAAGTTCTCCCATGGTCATCTGATTTTTTGCAAGACAGAACAAAATAAAACCGTGGGAAGAAGTCAGTTCAGGAAGTCCTTTATCTGAAAGCTTTTTTTGAAGAAAATCCGCCGCCAGAGAATGAACACGAGAAACCAGTGATAATATTGAAGAAACTGAATAGTCCATTTTTAATAAAATCCGATTGCAACACGGCTTATTTTAGAGCTTCCATGATACAGAAATATCAGAAAATCCCGCAGCCGCCAGAATATTTTTTATAAGCAGGACTGAATGAGTCTTAGCCTCTTCCAAAATTCCGCTTTCAACCAGTTTATCCTGAGTTACTTCCCGGCTCAAATTTATTTCATCAACGATTTCCTTCAATGTGACTGCAACAAAAATGCTTCTGGCTTCATCAAAAACTTCAATTCCAGAAATATCGTTTCCAAGAACCTCACATTCAGGAAGCACCACCTCAATTTTCTTTCCATTATTTGAAACTTTAACTTCGGCAAGTGAAATATCTTTGATTCCTGCCCTCAAAATTCCAGTGTAGCGAACGATAGAAAAGGATTTAGCCAGGCCTGCAATTCTGGTTTTCTTTACGGTAACCACGTCGCTGTAAGTATTTTTTATTGTGACAAGCTCTCCGCATTTTTCCAGCTGTGCCATTGCCAAAAGTGTTTTCTTTTCTGTCTTTATTTCTGAAAGCTTCTGAAAACCAAAATATCCGCCGGCAGCAAGACCACAAACAAGCACAAGAATGAATGCAATCTTGAACAGAATCTTGTTTATGCTCCTTGAAATCACACCTTCCCTGGAAGATTTTGCTTTTTTCTCTGTTTTTTCCGATTTTACAGGCTTTGATGGAGCCTTGTTTTTTTCGCTGTTTGTTTCACTTTTCTTATTCATAATAAAATCTCCCACAAATAATTGAATTTGTTTTAAATTTATTCAATATAGATGTAAAATAGTCTTATGGAAAATAACAATGTAAGTCTTTCACAGGATGAAGTAGACAAACTCTTAGGAATTATATCACATCCTGATGATTCAAACCAAAACAAAGTTGAAAAAAACTATAATTGCGAGAAAATTTTCTCAGAAACTGAACTGGATTTCATGCGCAAGGATTTTGCAGGCTTCAACACAACTTTTCTGGATGCTCTCAAAGCAAAATTTGGTGAACCAACAATCAGAAAACTCACTTTGACTGCCGTTGACCAAATCTGTACTGAAGAATTCTTTGATACAGTTTCCGGCAATGATTTTTTGTACAAAGTTTCACTAAATGGTGCAAATGTCTTCTTAAAGCTGGACAGTTTCCTTTTTGGGGCACTTTCAGGGCTTAGACTGGATCCACGCCACAAAATCAACCTGTTCCAGAGCGAAGTAATCAGGCATTTTGTTGTGGCTATCATGGCAGAAACTGTGGAAAAGCGTCAGGAAGGAAAGGTTCAAGTTGAGTCTCTGTTCCAAAAAGATACAAAACCTTATGCAAACAATGAATGCGGAATTGGGCTTACAATAAATTGGAACGAAAACCTGCTCTCTTTTGGAGTTGAAAAGATTTTTATTTCAAAAGAATTCTTTCAGGCACTTAAGAAATAACGCAGTTCTTGCCGCTGTTTTTTCCGATGTATAAGTTTTCATCAGCCAGAGCAAATAAATCTCTGGCTGTTTTTTTATCATCATAGGAAGCAACTCCAACAGTAGAAGTGATTTTTATCATCTGGCCCTTGTATTCCACAACCTGCCGTTCAATGTCAAATCGGATTCGCTCAGCAGCACGTACTGCAGTAGTCTTGTTGCCCTTAAGCAGAACCAGAATTTCTTCACCGCCCCATCTGAAAACATAATCAGAAGCCTTAACACCACGAGAAATCGTTGATGCTGCCATTTTCAAAATCAGATCACCACATTCATGTCCATAAGTGTCATTCACTTTCTTAAAATCATCCAGATCAAAAAGCAATAGTGAGAAAGTTTCATTCTTATCCTGGGCTCGTTTTAATGCCAGCTCCATGCATGCGTCCATTCTTTTTCTGTTCAGAGAACATCATAATTTATGTATTTTTTGATTCTGCTTAAAGAACGCATCAAAAGAATCAGAATGCAGACAAAGAAAATCAGAAGCAAAATAAGAAGAGCTGCATTTTCGGAAATAAAGTGCCTGAAATCATATTTTCTTGCTTCCATCGTATATCGGGTGAGCATTGTATTTATTTCAGAATCACTCAAAGATGACTGCAAACGGTTCAAAACCGCAAGAAACTGAATGTTCTTTTTGTTCACGGCAAAGGAAACTCCGCATTTTACAGGAATTTCCATGCAATTCAGGCGCTTGTATTTTTTATCATGATACGAAATTGAATCGAATTTATGGTAAGGCATAACAGCACCGTCAGCAAGTCCCTTTGTAACAGCCGTCAGACAATCCTCACTGCTCTGAAAAAATCCCATTACTGTTTCAGGATATTTTTGCTGAATAAAAGAATAGATATAATCAGAATCTTCAACTGCAACATTCTGCATCACAGTATAGTTTGAGTAGTCCTTGTTCACGTACACCAGATCAACATCCGTAAATGGCGTAGTAATCAAAAGATTATCTTTTTCCAGTTCGTTGTAGCTGTCATAAACAGGAAAAGCTGCATCAATTTGTCCATAAGAAAGCGCCGACCTCATTTCAGAAGATGAATCAAACATAACATACTCAATGTTCAAATTGTGAAGATTAAAATTCAGAGTAAGTTGATTCATCAGCATCACAAGAAGGCCTTCCACTTTTTCTGACCGTGGATTGTACATAGAAAATGGAAATTCATCCTTCCTGCATCCAATTTTTATTGTGTTTTTTTCCTTCAACCATTCTGCAGTCTCTTCTGAAATGCGTTTGGAAGAAAGATTTTTTCCGAAATACGAAAGCCAAAGCTGTTCATTGTAGTAAGGATAAGTGAAGTAAAGCTCATCCATAGCCTTGTTAAGTTCAGCAAGAATCTCAGGGCTGCTTTTTGATACTGTCAAATAGATATCAGATTCACCAATTTTTGCCACAGGCTCCCAGTTTGAAAGTGCAACAGAATCGATTGAAAGATACAAATCCAAATTTCCGGAATTGAATCTTTCTTTTAAACTATCATCGCTATACGATGGGTACACAGAAATATTTAAATTAACCTTATTGTCAGCAATCCATCGTTTAATCAGCTCAAACTGATGGGTTCCTTCGCTCACGCATAAACTTTTTCCATCAAGATAAGAAACTACATCACCACCGTAGGAAAATTCCCTGTTATTCTCGTAAAGATAATAGTTTTCACGTCCCATTGGAAATCGTGGAAAGAACAGTTCTGATTCGCGGTCTTTTGTGTAAGAAACATCTGGAAGAAGGTCAATGTCACCATTCAAGAGCATTCTGTAAAGTTCAGCCCAGGATCCATACACATATTCATAAGTCCACCCTGAATAAGATGAAATTTTTTGAAGATACTCATAGGCATATCCTCTTTTTGCGTCTTTTGAGGAACTGCCGGACATAAATTTACCGCTGTCCGAAATATAACCGACTTTTACAACGCGTGCACTTGCAGAAAATAAAAAGAAGCTGAAGAAAACAAAAAAAGAAAATTTCCGAAACATTTTATACATGACAACTATTTTACACGGAAATTTAAATAAAGTCATAAAAAAAAGCCTCCCAAAGGAGGCCTTATAAAGAAGCGATCAAGAATCTGCGAAGCAGACTCTTGTTAAGCAACATATGGAAACCGTTAGTTTCCCTTATATCGAAGCGATCAAGAATCTGCATAGCAGATTCTTGTTAAGCAACTTATGGAAACTGTTAGTTTCCATAAGTTGCGATAAATACTCCCGCAGCAATTGCAGTACCAATAACGCCAGAAACGTTTGGACCCATTGCATTCATAAGGATGAAGTTTGTAGCATCTTCGCTCTGTGCAACTTTGTGAGCAACACGAGCAGCCATTGGAACAGCTGATACACCAGCAGAACCGATGAGTGGGTTGAGCTTTTTGCCCTTTGGCATGAAGAGGTTCATCACATGAGCCATACAGATACCGCCGGCAGTAGCAACACCAAATGCAACCAAACCAAGAACGATGATACCAAGTGATTCACCACGGATGATCTTTTCTGGAGTCATCTGAGAACCTACACCAAGAGAAAGGAGGATAGAAACGATGTTCATCAATTCATTTTCCATTGTCTTAGAAAGGCGCTGAGCTACACCAGCTTCTTTTACGAAGTTACCGAATGCCAGCATACCAATAAGTGGAGCTGCAGGTGGCAAAAGAAGGATTGTCAAAAGAAGAAGCATCATTGGGAACAAGATTTTTTCTACTTTTGGTACAGCACGTGGGTTTTCCATGTGGATGCAGCGCTGTTTTTTAGTTGTAAGTGCTTTCATGATAGGTGGCTGGATCATTGGAACCAAAGCCATGTAAGAGTAAGCAGCTACAGCGATTACAGCCATAAGTTCTGGAGCAAGTTTACCAGAAACGTAGATTGAAGTTGGACCGTCAGCACCACCGATGATAGCGATAGCACCAGCCTGCATGATGTTGTAGTCAAGACCGAAGATGTTCAAAACAGCAACACCAAAGAGTGTGAAGAATACACCAAACTGAGCAGCACCACCAAGGAGAGCTGTTTTTGGATTAGCGATAAGTGGACCGAAGTCAGTCATAGCACCAATACCCATGAAGATGAGCATTGGGAAGAATTCGTTACCAACACCAGCTTTGTAGATGATAGCAAGCATACCGTCTGGGAGATTACCCATTCCAGCACCAACAGCGTTAACAAGAATTGTACCAAATCCGATTGGAATCAAAAGAAGTGGTTCAAATCCACGGCCAGCACCAAGGTATACGATAAGGAAGCCGATAGCCATCATAAGGAATGACTGCCAGCCTGGAGCTGTTCCCCAAGACTTAGCATTTCCTTCTTCTACAGCTTCTTCTTCAGCAGCCTTTCTTGCAGCTTCTGCATCAGCATCAGCCTTAGACTGAACGAACATTTTGTAGAAGCCTGTTGACTTACCAATATTGCTCAAGAACTTAACTGGATCGATGTTCTTTGAATCACCCCAGTTTTCAGTTCCTTTGATAACTCTATTAAGACCTGTTCCTGTTGAAACAGCATCTTCAGTTCCACTGAGGTAAGCGTCTTCAGCAGATGTTTCCACAGCAGTTGCTTCAGCAGTCTGAGCAAATACATTTGCTCCTGTGCTTACAACAAAGGCAATTGCCATGATTGCAAGGCTTACACCAAGAACTCTTTTTCTAAAATCTTTATTCAAGTCGATCATTTAAATTTCCCTTAAACTATTTGTCATTTCGAGCGAAACGAAGTGAAGTCGAGAAATCTGATTTCTCCATTCCGCAACGCTCCAGTCGAAATGACAGAATCCTTACTGGATAGTAGCAACAGCCTGGCCTGCAGTTACCTGTGTGCCAGTTGGTACTGTGAAGTGAACTTTACCAGCAGCGCCGGCCTTGATTTCAAGTTCCATCTTCATTGATTCTACGATGATTACAGTTGTGTCAGCCTGTACAGCAGCACCTTCAGCTACTGCATAGCGAAGAAGTGTACCTGCAACTGGTGCTGGAACAGCTTTTCCACCTGCTGGAGCAGCTGCAACTGGTGCTGCTGCTGGAGCTGCAGCAACTGGTGCAGGAGCAGCCTGAACAACACCACCGATAGAAGCGATTGACTGACCAGCAGTAATCTGTGTTCCTGTTGGAACTGTAAACTTGATTGTACCGTCAGCTGGTGACTTAACTTCAAGTTCCATCTTCATAGATTCAACGATGATTACAGTCTGTCCCTTTGTTACTTTTGAACCGTCTGCTACAGCATATTTGAGCAATGTACCAGCTACTGGAGCCTTAACATCTTCGCCACCAACTGCTACTGGAGCAGCAGCTGCTGCTGGAGCTGCGCCTGCAGCACCGAATGCTACTGTATATGGAGTTCCGTCAACAGTAACTGTACCGTTGTTAGAAGTTACCTGGTAAGCCTGGCCGTTAACTGTAACTGTGTATGAGCCGTTAGCAGAAGCCTTTGGAGCTTCTTTCTTAGCGAATGTAGATGCAGCGTCAACTGGACCGTTTGCACGTGTAGAGAAGAACTTTGTTGCAACCTGTGGGAACATTGCGTATGTGAGAACGTCTTCGTCAGAACCGTTTCCACCAGCCTTCTTAGCTTCTTCAACCATTTTGTCCCACTCTGGTTCAATCTTGTCAGCTGGACGGCAAGTCATAACTTCGTCCATCTCGTTCTGAGCAAGAGCCTGCTTAACAACATCAGCGTTAGCAGCAGTTGGAAGAGCACCGAATTTACCTGTAAGGAGGTTAGCGAAGTCTGCAGTCATCTTTTCATAGCGACCGAAGAGTACGTTGAATACAGCCTGTGTACCAACGATTTGTGATGTTGGTGTTACAAGTGGAACATAACCTGCATCCTTGTGAACATTTGGAAGTTCAGCAAGAACAGCGTCCATCTTGTCTCCAGCACCCTGCTGTTTGAGCTGTGATTCGAGGTTAGAAAGCATACCACCTGGAACCTGTGAAAGAAGGATACGAGTATCAGCACCCAAGAATGCAGATTCAAGTGATGAGTAGTGCTTGCGAACTTCACGGAAGTAAGCAGCGATTTCGAGCAAGAGTTTTGTATCAAGGCCAGTGTCGTACTGTGTTCCCTTGAGCATTTCTGCGATTGTTTCTGTTGGTGAGTGAGATGTACCCATAGACATAGAAGAAATTGCTGTGTCTACGATATCTGCACCAGCTTCGATTGATTTGAGAAGTGAAGCTACAGAAAGACCTGTTGTAGCATGTGAGTGAATTTCAACAGGGATATCAACCTTTGACTTGATCTTCTTTACGAGTTCTTCAGCGTCATAAGGTTTGAGAAGACCAGACATATCTTTGATACAGATTGAATCTGCACCGAAGTCTGCATAAGTCTTTGCAAGTTCAGCATATTTGTCTGCTGTGTGGAATGGTGTTACAGCGTAAGAAATAGCCATCTGTACATCAACGCCAGAAGCTTTTGCAGCCTTTGTAGCACGTTCCATGTTGCGTGGGTCGTTACAAGCATCAAAGATACGGAAACAACCGATACCGTTCTTAGCAGCTGTAGCAACGAACTTGTCTACAACATCATCAGCATAGTGCTTGTAACCAAGAAGGTTCTGAGCACGAAGAAGCATCATGATCTTTGTGTTTGGCAAAGCAGCGTGCAATTTGCGGAGGCGCTCCCATGGATCTTCGTTAAGGAAGCGGATACAAGAGTCATAAGTTGCTCCACCCCATCCTTCGATATATGAATAGCCTACTTTATCCAATTTGTCACAGATAGGAAGCATATCTGCAGTAGTCATACGAGTTGCGTGAAGCGACTGGTGTGCGTCACGAATTGCAAGTTCAGAAATTCCGATTTTCTTAGCCATTTTTCTTTCCCCTATTAGTTCTTTTCGTGCAATGCAGTTGCAATAGCAGCAACGATTGCCTTCTGGTCTACAGCACTAGCTACAGGTGCGCTAGCTTCTGCCTTTGGTTCCTCTTTATCAAGCTTGAATGCGTGAACTGCAATGCGAAGCAGATTCATACAACCAATCAAGATGATGAGGAATGTAAAAACAACGCACATACCAAGGACAGTAAGAATACCACTCTGTCCCAGCATTTCTCCAATTGTCATAAGTCCTCCAACGGATTTGATCACAAAATTTAGAATTTGCTAAAAATTATAGAGGATTTTAAGTTTTAACTCAATGGAAATAAGCTGGTGGCAAGCCCTTTATAAAAAAAAATTATTTGACGATTGAGAATTCTTTGATTAAATTTATAATAACAAAATTTTTTGAGAGGTAGAAAGATGGAAAACATCAAGGGAACACAGACAGAAAAAAATCTTGAAGCGGCTTTTGCTGGTGAATCTCAGGCCCGCAACAAGTACACTTATTTTGCTTCAAAGGCACGCAAAGATGGCTATGAACAGATTGCAGACCTTTTTGAAGAAACTGCAAAGAATGAAAAGGAACACGCAAAGATCTGGTTCAAACTTTTGCACGGTGGTGAAGTTCCATCAACAGAAGAAAACCTCAAGGCTGCTGCTGAGGGCGAAAATTTTGAATGGACTGACATGTATGCAGGTTTTGCAAAGACTGCTGAAGAAGAAGGATTTCCAAGAATTGCAAAGCTTTTTGAAATGGTTGGTGCAATCGAAAAGGAACATGAAGCCCGATATCTTAAGCTTTTGAAAAATGTTCAGGATGGTATTGTATTCAGCAGGGACGAGGACACAATCTGGCAGTGCTCTAACTGTGGTCACATCGTTGTTGGAAAGAAGGCTCCGGGAGCTTGTCCTGTTTGTCTTCACCCACAGAGCTTCTTTGAAGTTAAGAAAAATAATTTCTAATTTATCTGTCATCCCCGTGCAACGACACGGGGATCTTTTTTTTGGTTAGAACAAATCTGACATTCCGTAGAGGGCACCTGATTTAAGTTCACCGCTCTTCAGCTTTGCAGAAAGTTTTTCCAGAGCTACTACACTGCCTTTTGCAAAACCTTCGCGACTTCTTGCGCGGTGTGTGACTTCGATTTCGTCTGCTGGAGAATCAAAGAAAACAGTGTGAGTTCCTGGAACAAATCCAACGCGTGTTGAAGATACGTGGAGCTGATTTGCTTTTGGACGCTCGTGGAAAGCATCAAAAACCATTTCTGTCTTTGTTTTGTTTCCAGCCATAACACGGCGTGCAACTTCAAGAGCTGTACCAGATGGAGAATCAGCCTTCTGGTTGTGGTGAGCTTCCCAAACTGCAACATCGTAGTCAGAATATTCAGCCATGATTTTTGCAGCTTCTTCTACAATTTTATAGAACATATTCACGCCGATTGAAAAGTTTGAAGAGCGCATTGCAGTTCCATTTGATTTTGCACAAAGTGCTTCGATTTCAGCTTCTTTGTCGCCCCAGCCTGTAGTTCCAACTACAACAGGAATTCCAAGAGGAATGAGGGCATTCAAGTTGCCCATTACAGCTGTTGGGTGAGAGAATTCAATAACGCCCTCTGCACCACTTTTTTTTACTGCATCAGCAACAGCGGCATAATCTCCTGCAGCAACAAGATTTGTAGCATCCTTTGCAACAACATCAACTGTGGCAACAACATCATGGCCTGCAGCTTTAGCGCAAGCTTCAATCATGTGGCCCATTTTTCCATATCCGACAAGTGCAATTTTCATTTTTGTGTCTCCTGAATGCGTGAGGCAATGGAGGGGCGCGACAGCGTCTTTAGATGAGCGTTAGCGAACCCCGGAACTGCCGACGGCTGTTTACAGCCGGCACGCCATATTAATCAAAAAGTGCTGTGTGAAGAATCTGAACAACCTGATTTGTCTGGTCTGAATCAACCAGCATTGAGATGTTCACCTTGCTTGCACCCTGTGAAATCATCTGAACATTGATGTTTTCTTTATTAAGTGCTGCAAATGCATCTGCAAGAATTGAACTTGAGTGGCTTGCGTCACAAATCAAAGTTACGATTGACTTGCATGCCTTTACGTTAACTTCTGCAACACGTTCCAAATCTTCAATAAGGCCTTCAAGATTTGCCTTTGTGTTTACTGTAAGAGAAACGGAAACCTCTGAAGTTGCAATTACATCGATAGAAATATTCCATTTGAGGAACTGGTTGAAGATGTGTGCCAAAAATCCTGCAGCACCGAACATACCTGATGACTGAATATCGATCAAAGTTACGTTCTTTACAGAAGTGATTGCAGTTACGCGAGGTGTGGCTCCTGTGTGCTTTTCTACGATTACAGAACCTTCGCTCTTGATGTTGTATGAGTTCTTTACGCGAACAGGGGTTCCAGTCTTGCGGCATGGAATCATTGAGCGTGGATGAAGAACCTGTGAGCCGAACATTGCAAGTTCCTGAGCTTCTTCGTAAGTTACTTCTGGAACCGGGCGTGCTTCCTTTACGATTCTTGGGTCTGTTGTAAGGATTCCGTCAACGTCTTTCCAGGTCTGGATTTCTTCTGCATCCATGGCTGCACCAATCATTGTGGCAGAAAGATCTGAACCACCGCGACCAAGTGTTGTGATGATTCCGTTTTTGTCCTTTGCAATGAAGCCTGTTACGATTGGAATTTCTTTCTGTTCGCCATTTTTGTATGAGTTGAGGGCTTTTGGAATATTTTCCCAAACTTCATCAAGAAGTTCTGCGCTCATGTAGTTTGAGTCAGAAACCATTCCGATATCCCATGCGTCGTAGAATTTTGCAGGAGTTCCCTGCTGAGCAAGGTAAGCTGCCATCATTCGTACAGACATTCTTTCACCAAAACTTACGAGATAGTCGCGGGTGCGTTTTGTAAGTTCGTGAAGCATTGAAATACCTGTAAGAAGGAATTTAAGTTCTTCAAGAAGTTCCTTTATTGCTGGAACATCAACTCCAAGTTCCTTTGCTGTATCAAGGTGAAGTTTTTCTACTTTTTCAATGTCAACTGTTCCACGAACTGCCATATCAGCAGCATCAAGAAGGTGGTCAGTTGTATCGCCCATAGCACTCAAAACTACGGCTGGTCTTTTTTCTGCATAAGCCTGAATAATTGAAGCTACGTGCTTGATTCTTTCTGCATTTGCGACACTGGAGCCGCCAAATTTCATAACGATCATAATATTTTCCTTTTTTTAATGGATGAATGATTCTACAATATTTTTATGCAAGTTTAAACAATTTTTCGATTTCTGGTTTGCGTACTACCAGCAC
This sequence comes from Candidatus Treponema equifaecale, assembly GCA_018064905.1. GTDB lineage: Bacteria > Spirochaetota > Spirochaetia > Treponematales > Treponemataceae > Treponema_D > Treponema_D equifaecale. The sequence continues at coordinate 22,599 of JAGHUJ010000174.1, read as the reverse complement.
ATTGCAGTTTGAACTTCCGATAATTTCACTGTTTGTGGCACTGATTTTGTCATGTCGCAGCACGCTGTTCATTGAAGCATTTGATCCATGTTCCTTTCCGCCAAGAAGAATAAGATCCGCCTTGTAGTCCTCTGCAGATTTTATAAGTTCTGACCAGATTGCACCGCTTCTGAGTTCAGTCTCAATCTTTACATCCTTCTGCTTTGCCAGCTCTGCCACATATTTAAGATAGCGCTCACCGTCTGAATTCAGATTTTTTGCATAACGTTCGGCTTCTTCTGCAAGAAAGAATTTGCTCAGTTCCAGCTGTTTGAGAGTAGCAGAATCCACAACATAAACTGCCTTAAGCTCGAATTTATACTGCTTTGCCAGCATAATTCCATACATTGCGGCATGAATAGACTGCTCGGAACCGTTAACGGCAACTACAACTTTTTGAATTAAAGGCTTAATCATTTATTCTTCCTGTTCTTCAAACTCTTCAGAACAAAGGTGTTTTCACGCTCTCGTTCTTCCAGGACACTTTCTATGTAGGTTTTAGTTTCCTTATCCTGTGGAATTATCATTTTGTCCAAGGCATTTACACGGCGCTGAGTTTTCTTTACTTCTGTGGCAAGTCTCCATGCAATCGTTCTGATGCTTGCCATTTCTGTAAGAAGGTTCAGCAGCTTAAAGAATTCCACCATCACCTTGTCTGAGTCCGCAAAGGTTCCCATAAATGAATAGAAAAGCTGCTGCTTTGGAAGCTGAACCTCAACGGATTTAAAGCTCATTCCACCAGCAGTAACATCCTTTTCACGAATGTCAAAATCGTAGTGAACGCCCTTTGCAATTCGCTCAACACGGTCACCACCAACAGTCATAAGCATGTTTCGCAAAGCTGGATAAGCCTGATTCACAGCCTTGTCTATTTCGCGCTCCAGCATCTTAACCTTTTCAACCATTCGCATAAGTTCCATTACAAGAATCTCACGCTTCTGTTCAAGCAGGTCATAACCGTCCACAGCAACATTCAGCTGTTCCTTTATTGCGAGAAGATTTGATTTTGTAGGAGCAATATTCAGTTTTGCCATAATTTTTCAATTCGCAATGCGCAATTCGCAATGCACAATTTTCTGTAATTTCCTTAGTCTTTCATGTATTTTTCGATAAGTTCCGGCTTGATTCGGTACAGTTCGTTTCTTGGAAGAATTTTCAGAAGTTCCCAGCCCAAATCAAGAGTTTCCTCAATGCTGCGGTTTTCATACTCGCCCTGAGTGAAGAATTTTCCTTCAAGAGCTTCACCAAATTTAAGATACATTCGGTCAACTTCGCCTAATTCTTCTTCACCGATGATGGCAGCAAGGTTTCTGATCGACTTAACCTTTGAATAAGCCGCAAAAAGCTGTGAAGAAACAGCAGAATGGTCATCGCGGGTCATGCCTTCACCAATACCGTCCTTCATCAAACGGCTAAGACTTGGAAGTCCAGAAACTGGTGGATAAACGCCTTTCTGACTGAGCTCACGATCAAGTACGATCTGGCCTTCTGTGATATAACCAGTAAGGTCAGGAATTGGATGTGAGATATCATCGTTTGGCATTGTAAGAATAGGAATCTGAGTGATTGAACCTGTTGAACCTTTGATTTTTCCGGCGCGTTCATAAAGTTCTGCAAGGTCAGAATACAGATATCCAGGATAACCTTTACGGCCAGGAACTTCACCACGAGTTGTGGAAATTTCACGCAAGGCCTCGCAATAGTTTGTCATATCAGTCATTACAACCAGAACGTGCATGTTCTTTTCGTAAGCCAGGTATTCAGCTGCAGTCAATGCACAGCGAGGAGTGATGATTCGTTCAATAGAAGGAGCATCAGCCAGAGACTGGAACATTACAACCTTTGAAAGTACACCAGATTCCTCAAAAGAGTTGATGAAGAACTGTGCCTGGTCGTACTTAATACCCATTCCTGCAAAAACCATCACGAACTGTTCATCCGAATTGCGGATTTTTGCCTGACGAATAATCTGAGCTGCCAAGTGATTGTGTGGAAGACCGTTTCCAGAGAAAATTGGAAGTTTCTGACCACGAATCAAAGTGTTCATACCGTCAATTGAAGAAATACCAGTCTGAATAAAGTCTCTTGGATATACACGGGCAAAAGGGTTGATCGGCATTCCGTTTACGTCAACCTTCTTGCTGGAAATAATTGGTGGCAGTCCGTCGATTGGTTCACCAAGTCCGTTAAAAATGCGTCCCATAAGGCCTTCACCAACGGCAAGCTCCATTGGTTTTTCCAGGAACTCAATTGAAGTTTCGTTCAAATCCAGACCAGTTGTTGAGCCGAAAATCTGTACAACGGCAGTATCTTCGTTCAAGTCGATTACGCGGCCTGTTTTTTTCTCACCGTTTCTGTCACGAACATAAACAATTTCATTGTAAAAAATATCTTCCGAACGCTTTACAACGATGATTGGTCCGTCAACTGATTTTACGCCTGTATATTCTATACCTTTCATTTAATTCTCCATCATAAGGGAGGGGAAAAGCCCCCTGTAAGCATAGCTTACTGGGAGACTCGCTACAAACTCACCTCGTGAGTTTGCTTAACGCTCCCTACCCCTGCACGCCCACTTTGTTGGTCGCTACCCTCTCTGCGGGGTAATCCCCGCAACGCCCCTTTCTATTTGCGATACATTCTTTCAATTTCGCTCATCTGCTCTTCCAGGTGGCCTTCAACTTCGTGAATCATTTCCAGTTTGTCGTTTGGAACACTGGATTTAAGGCGCACGATTTCGTCCTTTACTTCAAGAGAAATTACTCTTGTTAAAGGAGCGCCGGCTTTAATCACGGCAATACCGCGGCTGTAGAAATTCATCATGAGCAGAAGAATTGCAATCTGCTTTTCTGGAACAGAGTAAACATCAATGTCGTCAAAAGCGCTCTGCTGCAAAAATCCGTTTTTGATCATATCAGCAACAGTAAGAATGATTCGCTTTTCATCTGGCAGAGCATCAGGTCCAATAAGGCGTACAATCTGCTGAAGTCTCTGCTCTTCCTTAAGAAGTTCCAGAGCATTCAGGCGAACTTCAGCCCAGCGTGGATCCAGCTTGTCCCACCATTCGCGGATTTCTCCGGCATATTCAGAATAAGACTCAATCCAACCGATGGCAGGATAATGTCTTGCATTTGCAAGTTCTCTGTCCAAAGCCCAGAAACAGCGGATGAATCGTTTTGTATGCTGTGTAACTGGTTCAGAAAAGTCACCACCTGGTGGCGAAACAGCTCCAATTACAGAAACAGAACCTTCCTGACCGCAAAGTGCATTTACACGACCTGCACGTTCATAGAATTCAGCAAGACGAGTTGGCAAATATGCTGGGAAACCTTCTTCTGCAGGCATTTCTTCCATGCGTCCAGAAAGTTCACGTAAAGCTTCAGCCCAGCGGGAAGTAGAGTCTGCCATGATTGCAACATGCATACCCATGTCACGGTAATATTCAGCCAGCGTAATTCCTGAATAAAGGGAAACTTCACGGGCTGCAACAGGCATGTTGGAAGTATTTGCAATAAGAATTGTTCGTTCCATCAATGAACGGCCAGTTCTTGGGTCAATCAATGTTGGGAATTCGGTGAGAACGTCAGTCATTTCGTTTCCGCGCTCACCACAACCAATGTATACGATTAAGTCTGCATCACACCATTTTGCAATGGCATGCTGAGTCATTGTCTTACCAGTACCGAATCCACCTGGAATTGCGGCAGTTCCACCCTTAGAAAGCGGGAAGAAAACGTCAATTACACGCTGGCCTGTAATCAAAGGCTGGCTTACTTCCAGTTTCTGAGTGTATGGACGAGGAACACGCAATGGCCAGTAGTGGCTCAATTTGATTTCTTCATCCAAATCTGTAGTTCCAATTACTTCATCAACTGTGTACTCACCCTCGCCTTTAAAAGTCTTGAGGATTTTTCCTTTTACAGTTGGTGGAACCATAATTTTATGATTGATGGAAGCTGTTTCCTGAACATATCCCAGTACAAGGCCAGCAGAAATAGCCATTCCTTCAGAAACGCCTTCTGCTACAGTCATCTTCCATTTTTTTGCAATGTCGATTGGTTCAGTTCTTTCACCAGGCTTAAGGAAGGCACCTGAATTCTCATACATTTCCTTAAGTGGTCGCTGAATACCGTCGTAAATTGTGCCAACAAGACCTGGTCCAAGTCGCAGAGAAAGAGGACGGCCATTGCAGACAACATCTTCACCAATCTTCATACCAGTATCATCTTCGTAAACCTGAATTGTGGCCTTACCTTCATTCTGACGGATGATTTCACCGATGATTTTCTTTTCACCAACGTCAACTACATCGTAAAGACCACAGCCTTCAAGACCTTCTGCATATACGATTGGTCCAGAAATTCTGGTGATTTTACCTTTGATTACGCTCATTCCGGCAACCTCCCGCCAAACAGAGTTGTTGCAAGTTCATTGCTGTACTGGTCTTTGATTTCGCGCACAAGCTGATCCACAGTAAGTCTTACGCGGAAGGACTTGTCCTCGGCTTCAAGAATGATTCCCTCATGAAAATCATTACCGTCGCAGGCTTCTTCTCCAGATTTTTCAAAGGAAGTATCTGCCACTGAAGCAAGATTTTTTACAGCTGATGATTTAAGCATTTTTTCAGCTGCTGACTTTTCAAAGCCAAATACAGATGCATTTATTTTTTTCTCAAGCAGAACCTGAGAGATTTTTTCAATTCGTTTAGAAATCAGACCAAGGCGCTTTTCTTCACCAAGTTCCTTAAGATAGGCGTTGAAAGCCTTTGAAACAGAATCTGCATAGAACGAAATAAGGAAACGTTCTTTTTCAAGTGGAAGAGCTGCCTCAACATTCTTCTCAAAATGAGCCAATTTTTCTTTGTAATACTCTTCTTTCTGTCTTGATGCTTCATTCACACGGTCAGAAACTTCTGCAAGCACACGAGCACATTCTTCTTCAGCTTTTGCGAGAATTTTTTCTGCCTTTTTGCGGGCATCAGCTTCAATTTCTTTATCAAGTATTTCGGTAGTTCTTAATTCTTCCATACAATTTCCAACTTAAACCGAAATTCCGACAGCTTCACGAATTGCATCTGTCAAAGATTTTTTTCCTTCCAAATGTCCGTGAATTCCAGGAATTTCTACAATCAACGGGTACTGACTGCCCTTCTGCCAGGCCAGAACTTCATCCTCCAGCATGGCAGAAACTTCTTCAGTCAGAATCAAAATTTTTGGGCGCTCATCAACTGGAACTGATTCCGTACCACCACGTCCGGTAACACGGTTGAATGCAGCAAGGGCTTCAGTTCTGTTCAAGGCAATGCTGCCGTCAACACCTGCAAGCTTAAAACCGAGAATCAGCTCTCTTTCTGCAATTACATAATATTCCATTTAATTTGCGCCTTCTTATTACAAAATGATGATCAAAAGAGCTACCAGGAAGCCCCAGAGACAGATACCTTCAGCAAGACCTACGAATGGAAGTGCCTTACCTGAAAGTTCAGCATTTTCACTCATTGCACCCATAGCTGCGGCACCGATTTTACCTACGGCGATACCACCTGCGATACAAGCAAGACCTACAGCAAGACCAGCAGCAATATACTTAAAGCCTGCAGAAGATGATGCTGTTTCAGCTGGAGCAGCTTCTTCTACAGTTGCTTCTGTTGCAACAGCCTGTGGTTCAGCAGCTGCTTCCTGTGCAACTGCACCAAAAATTGCAAAGCCTGTAAGCAATGCAGCGATTACCATGAATTTTTTGCTCATAATAAAACCTCTTTTTATAAGGAACTGAAACTCAGTTTCCATTAATTTACTTTATTTCAAAACAGAACGGAGCGAACTCACGGCCTGTCTCGTTGAAGAATTTAGAGAAGAATTCGTAATACTGCAATCGGATAACCTGAATTGCAACGATCATTCCTTCAAGAACAACTACGATTCCGTTTCCAACAATCATAACCACGATTCCAGCAGGACCTGCCATTTCTGTCATGGTCATAATGATGAAGCCAAGGACTGCGTGTGCCAAACCGAAGGCACCAACACGAACAAAGCTGATTGTATTTGACATATAGCTGATTACAGTTTCAAGCACTTCAACTATGCCTTCAATCACGCCAACAAAAAGTCCGTTTTCAAACACAGGTCTGTGTCCTTCTGTAAGCCGGATCAAAGGTTCTGCAAAAGCTGTGGCAAGAAGAGTTACAACAATAAACACACCGTCAAAAGCATTTATTGAATGACCAAAAGCTGCAATTCTGATTGCCATTACGATCACATACCAGAAGAAAATGGAACCAGAAATTCCGTTCTTTCCAAATACAGCTTTACCAGGCTTACCAAGAATGAAGTTGTTTGCAATGTTGATGATAAGACCGATAGAGTTGATGAAGAAACCAACACCAACAGTAACACCAAAGAAGATGAACATTCTTACAATGGAAGCCATTCCTTCATTTGGCATAAGGTGAAGAATCTGATTTCTTGGTTCACCGAAAAGTCCAGTTACAAATCGCGAGAATGGTTCAAGAAGTGTTTCATTTCCAAAGAATTCACCGTTCAAAAGACCCATTATCATGCTGGAACAACCGATTGCCATAAAAATTGGAGCAAATTTGTTCCAGCCGCCGACTTTTACAATCTTTGCAGCCATGAGAATTCCCATCAGAAGGAAAACCAAGCCCTGTCCTGCATCACCGAACATAATTCCAAAGAGCAAAGTGAAGAACAAAGCTACGAACGGAGTTGGATCAATGGCACCGTAAACAGGCGAACCATAGCTGAAAATCATTCTTTCAAAAGCACCAACAAGTTTTCCATGCTTAAGGCGAACCGGAACCTGTTCAGTACCGTTGATTACTGCTGGAACTTCCCTAGGCTGGTAAATTCTGATGGCAGTACGTCCGGCAGTAAGCTTGTCCAGATCCTTCATCATGTCGTGAGTATAGCTTTCTGGAATCCAGCCTGTAATTCTGTAGACAAGGCTTGTAGCTTCCAGCTTATTCTGAACTTCAGTGATCTGCTTGCCGATTGCAAAAGATGCCAGAAGATTTGTGAGCAAGTCCTGATGAGTCACAGCCATATTGTGCTTTTCTTCATCGATGAGCTTGTATGCTTTTTCAGCTTCTTCCAGCTGCTTGCCCAGGCTTTCAAGAACATCATCCGGAATTCCCTTAAAGTCCTGTGGAATTTCCATTGGCACAAAACCATAGTTCTTAAGCTCTGTATCAAGTGAGAAGCGGGCTTTTTTAGAACTTGCCGCAAGGACTCTGCTCTTGTCTTCACCCAAAGCAATGATTACAGCTCGTTCTCCAACAGCAAATTTAAGTTCATCAAAAACCTTTGGATCGATTTTTCCAATTTTTAGAGAAAGGAATGAAAGATGATCCAATTCAGAGAAGGCAACCTTAAGATTTGCAAAAGACTTGGCTTCCTCAAAAGCATCCTTTACACGGTTCAATTCCTGAACGGCCCTGTTTTCGCGCTGAGTAAGCTCCGTAACATCACCAAGGAATTTATTTGCGGTTTCTCTGTCCTGTTCTGTTGGACGAGAAGCTGCGGAGAGATTTTCTGTTGTTATGTCCTGAGCACCTAAGAAATTTTTTGCCGACTGAAGATTGTCAAAAATGTCGCCGTCAATATTCTGTGGCTGCTCTTTTTTTTCTTTGTCTGAAGATGATGAAGATTTTTTATCCTGGAACTGAAAGTTGCCCTTCTTTCCCAAGAATTCAAGGACAGAAGCAATATCCTGCTTCAACACCATCAATTCAACTAAACGCATTGGAGTTGTTCTAGCCATATTTTACCGTCCTTTACTTTGAAGAAGCCTCAGAAAACCCTGCAGCTTCCTTAACTTTTTCAGAATCCACATCAAGACGAAGACCTTCCGCCGCCGTTCTGATGCAGTCCAGCTCGTATTGCTTTATTTTAAACCAAGAAACAAAGCTTGTCACACTCATTGGATCCTTATGGAATGAATGCTGATAAAATTTGTTCAGATAATTTTTTACGGCGCGTTCAATCCAGCATGGATCAATTTCCCAAATAACGCCTTCTTCGTGAGGATTAAGGAATTGAGCGTATTTCCAGCTTTTCCAGTCATCATAGGAACCTATGTCCTTGCCCAGAATTTCCATAGCCTCTTTAGCAAGAATATCTGACTTTGAATGAAATTTCTGAGAATAAACCAGATGCTCTTTAATTTCATCCTCAGTCATCTGATAATAAACCTTAAGACGAAGAGCCCAAAGAATATTTTTGAATGAAATCTCAGTCTTAAAAAGTTTTTCAAGATTTTTTCTGTCATCGCCCGGAAGTTTTTCTGCAGCAGTCCACAAATTCATAACATGGATCCTGTCCTGTTCCGGATCACTGATTCCAGAATTTTCGTACTCATAAAATTTGATGATTTCTGAAAGAATCGGCTCTGGATTTACAAAATATGAAAGAAGAGAATTGTACTGCTGATCAAAATTTTCGGCAGCCTTAACTTCAATTTCCTTGGCCAGAAGGTTTTCTGGAATAGCCGGAACATCACCTTCAAAAAGCAGAGTATAAAGTTCTTTTAGAGATTTTGCTGAGAAAAGTTTATTGGCATTTGCACCAGTAAAGGATTTTTTTAGGAGCCCACTTGCCTTTGCATAAACAAAAGCTGAAGCAGCAGAAGAGTCCATCATACGCAGCTCCTGCTATGCCAAGATTTTATCCAACAACTGATTGAATGCGGAAAAATCCAGATTTGCTGAAGAAATTTTTTCTTTATATTCTTTTATCTGAGCTTCACCGGCAGCAGTTGCGGCTGCAGATTTTTCTTCAAAAGATTTTTCGTTTTCTGCAACGATTTTTTCAAACTGCGCTTTGAATTCTGAATCAGCCTGAGCCTTTGCCACAGAGATTTTTTTATCAGCATCAATCTGTGCCGACTGAATCATGGCCTGTGCATTCTGTTCAACTTCCAGCAGATGATTGATTGTATTAACTTCCTGTTCAGCCATAGCCTACCTCGATTTTAGTTTTCAAGTGATTCTTCGGAAGTCTGAATGAATTTATAGACTTCTGAAGCTGAATTACATTTTAACACATTTTCTACAAAATTTGGAATTTGAAGAACAGTTGCAAGGCTTTTTAAAATCTGAATATGATGCTCTGTGTCTGAGTCTGAACCCACAAGCATGAAAACAACGTGAACCGGAGCCTTGTCCAAAGAATCGTAGTCGATGCCGTCTTTTGAAATACCAATTGCACCGACAGTTTTGTTCATAGAAGGAATAAGAGCGTGAGGGATTCCTACATTATGCATAATGCCTGTAGTCATCTTGGACTCACGCTCGTTTAAAATAGCCAAAGCCTGGCTTCTATCCATTTGAGGACAATAAGAGTGAATTACTTCAACAAGCTCTTCAAAAAGCTCGTCCTTTTCCGTGCTTTCAAGCTCAACAACGATAGTTTCCTTTGGAAAAATCTCATTCAACAACACGGTACGCCTCTTATGTCTGATATAAAAATTAAAGGTGGTTCAGACTAGCTCAACCACCATTTTTTTGATTACTCAGCAGCAGGAGCAGCTTCTTCAGCCTTCTTCCACCACTTGCCTGATTCCTCAGTTTTTTCTGAAGTTGCTTCATCAGCAGTTGTTTCAGTTGTCTGCTGTTCTGCAGCAAGATCATTCAATGCCTTTGCTGTATCATCACCTTTTACAGTGTATGCTTTTGCAATTACGAAAGTCAAAACAAAGAACAAAACAACAAAAACAACAGTTGCCTTAGTTAACACGGAAGCTGAGTGTGAACCGAAAGCCTGTGAGTTTCCACCACCAAGCAAGCCACCCATTCCGCTGCTTTCCTGATCCTGAACAAGAACGAGGAGTACAAGAAGCACTGCAACGATAACAAAAACAACCAAAAGAACACCCATAATTACTGAGTTCATTTTTCTTCTCCACTAAAAAAATACGTATTTAAAATTAGTATATTGATGATATAGAAGAGAACTTATTTTGTCAATGAACTCTTACAGATAGGCACGAAAGTTTCAGCCTTCAACGAAGCACCACCAATCAAGCCGCCGTCAATATCAGGCTGTGCAAGAAGTTCGTCTGCGTTGGAAGCATTCATTGAACCGCCATAGAGAATCTTGATTTCTCCAGCAGCTTCTTTTCCAAAAATTCTTCCGATTACTTCGCGAACAGAAGCCTGAACTTTTTCTGCTTCTTCCGGAGTTGCCGTCTTACCAGTACCAATAGCCCAGATTGGTTCATAAGCGATTGTGATTTTAGAAAGCTGATCATTTGAGACACCAGCCAGACCATCACGAATCTGAAGTTCACAAACATCTTCTGTAACGCCAACAATGCGCTGTGAGAAAAGTTCACCAATACAAAGCACAACTTCAAGACCGTTTTCCAGAGCCTGAAGGACCTTGCGGTTGATGAGACGATTGCTTTCGTAGAATTCGTAACGGCGCTCTGAATGACCGAGAATTACAGTCTGAACACCAATATCCTTAAGCATTTTTGCAGAAACAGCACCTGTGTGAGCGCCATTGTCTGTGGCTGCCATATCCTGAGCACCAAGAAGGATGTTTGAGCCTTTCAAAATCTGGGCAACTGCATCCAGATAAACATAAGGTGGTGCAATCATGAACTTTCCGTCAAAATCTTTAAGGGCTTCAACAAGGTCCTTTGCAAGAGCAACAGCACCAGCCTTGTCCATGTTCATTTTCCAGTTTCCAGCTACATATTTAGATCTCATATTTCTTTCCTTATGCTATTTCTTTTGTTTGTTCTTATATTTTAATCCCAATTTTTTTATCTGTCAAAAATTTAAGGTGAATTTATAACAAGAATGTAAGGTTTTTATTGTTTTGACCAAGATTCAGGGGTTTATTGACTTCATTAAATTATACAATTAATATTTTAGTTATCTATATTTAGTGATTTTTTACATCCTACATACAAGGAAAATTCCCCATGCAAACTTTTTCCACAAAATCCTCTGTAAATTTAAGTGAATTATGCAACATTCTTTCCATCTCCGTTGCAACAGGAAGAAATTGGATAAAGCTTGGTAAAATCACACCAAAATATGATTATAGCCAGAAACCTTTTTTTGAAAGAAGCTATGTAAATTCAATCAAAAACGATTTAAAAACAGGTACAAATGAAGCACTAAAAAGCAGAAGAAACAAGAAATTCGTGACAGGGAACAATCTGTACAATTCCTATGTATCAATTGAATGTAAAAACCTTCAGACAGTTCAACAGCTTTTAAAAAAAATCGAAAATCAAAACATAGAGCTTACAGATGAAACAATCGGGTACATTCTGGCAGACTGTGCAGTTCATTTCATGCTTTCTCGAAACGAAAACTGTAAAACAGGCGATTCAAAATTTCTTGATTATCTTTCTGGGAATTTGAGTTTAAGGGAAAATGAACTTATAGATGCATTGATTTCAGACAAGGAATCAGCCCTCAGCTTCTACAATTTACATTCTGACCTGTTTAACTTTGACTATAAATATGAAGAAAAAGAAGATGTCCTTGGACTTATCTACATTTCGTGCAAAAACCTTGGAAAACGAAAGGCAACAGGTTCATACTATACGCCAACAAAAATTGTAAACCGTTTGATTTCAGCATTATCACTGAATGAAAATTCAAAAATTTTGGATCCTTGCTGTGGAACAGGAAACTTTCTGCTTCAATTACCAAAAAAAATTCCATTTGAAAACATATACGGAAATGATACAGACTCAACAAGCGTAAAAATAACCAGAATAAACATGGCCTTAAGATATCCGGAAATTTCGGTTAATCTCATCACATCACATATTTCAGAAATCGATTATTTGACTGACTTTTCAAAATCAGATTTTTCTGCAATCATCGGAAATCCACCTTGGGGCTATGATTTTTCAGAAGAACAAGCTCTGGAACTAAAAAGAGAATACAAATCAGCCGCCAATTCTTCAATCGAATCATACGATGTTTTCATTGAACAATCACTTAAACTTCTGAAAGAAAACGGACAGCTTTCATTTGTCTTGCCAGAAGCCATACTTAATGTAAAATCTCATTCAATTATCAGACAAATCATTTTAAATGAAGCAGTCATCAAGGAAATAAAATATCTGGGAAATGCCTTTGACGGAGTTCAATGTCCCAGCATAATACTGCGACTTGAAAAAAACTGTAACACACATTCTACGGTAGGAATGATTATCGAAGACAAGAACAGGCGGTTTGAAGTAAAGGAAGAAAGAAAACTCACTTCAGATTACTTCAGTTTTCTCGCAAATGACAACGAATATAAAATTCTGGAAAAAATTAAAAACGTCAAAGAACGTAATTTTCTTTCAGGAAACGCAGATTTTGCACTTGGAATCGTTACAGGCAACAACAAAAAATATATTGAACCAGAAAAAGCAGAGCACAATGAAATGATTTTAAAAGGCTCAGACATATTAAAATACCGTGCAAAGCCTTCAAGCAATTTCATAAACTTTGAACCAGAAAAATTCCAACAGGTGGCTCCAACAAAACTTTATCGGGCACGGGAAAAACTTTTATACAGATTCATAAGCAGTCAGCTGGTTTTTGCCTATGACGACAAGCAAACACTTTCCCTCAACAGCTGTAACATTCTGATTCCAAAAATCGATGGAATGAACATCAAGTATATCATGGCAATTTTAAATTCAAGGGTTGCACAGTTTTTGTTCAAGAAAGAATTCAATTCCATAAAAGTTCTTAGGGCACACATTGAAAGCATTCCGATTCCAGTTGTTTCGTCAGAAATTCAGGAAGAAATAATTAAGTCAGTAAATCTGCTTGTTTCTGAAAACGCAAGCGCTTCCATTGACTTGCTTTATGACAAGCTTGACGAAAAAATCTGCAGACTATTCTGTTTGACTTCGGAAGAACAAGACATAATAAAAAATGCAGTTGACTGTGAAAACAAATTTCTTTATTGAAAAAAAAAAGACTTACTTGCTTTTTAACAAATCGTACAATTCCTGATAGGAAAGAACCAGAACCTGATGATTTTTTCTGTGGTAGGCAATGTTGTCCTGATTCAAGTGAAACTGTCCCTCACCTTCATTTCCTCGATGCTGTTTGTCTGAATAGCCAGGGCAGGAAAGTATTTCACTGCTTTTCATTTTAAAAATTTCCACAACATCTGCAAAAAACAAACCGTAATACAGGACATCAAATTCCTTTCGTTTTACCTGCTGAATATTGCAGTCAAAATAACAGTCATCATCTGAATTCATTGCCCTGTTTGCGATTGTCGCTTTTAAACACTGTTCTATGACATTGTCGTCCCTGATTTTGTCATCATTTTCTTTCATTACGGTAGAAAACTTTACTTCAATGCGCTCATTAGTTTTAATATCTTTTTTGTCAAAAGCAAGTGAGCCAGATTCTGCAAAATGATATAGTTTTTTTATCATTATTTCTGCAACTGTTCCAAAACGTCTTGTCCTAAGTGCAAAAATCCCATCACGAAATTCCCAGACTTTTTCGTTTCCAATGATTGAATGCATTGGGTGCTCCTTAAAAAATATTACAACTTTGTTAGAATCTGTAAGTTACTTTTTTGTCCAATCGTAATCAACATAGGTTGTTTTCAACCAATTTGCATTCGTTGAAGAAGAAGTTAAAGTCAGTGAGTTAGAATTTGAAACCCACCCTTCCTTATCTTCAAAATCCGCTGTTGCGAGGCTGGTATAACGGAATGCATATTGCTTAATTGTTTTTACAGTTGATGGAATCGTAACTGACTCAAGACTTGTACAACCATCAAAAGCACTTTTCCTTATTGTTACAACACCTTCTTCAAGCGTGAGATTCTTTAACGCTGTGCAACCTGCAAAATTTGGTGCAACAGGGCTTTTTATAACAACAGTTTCCAGTGCAAGACAATTGACAAATTCAGAGCCACCGAAACCGTTATTACTATCATCAAAAATAGAGGCTGGTAATTCTATAGATTTTAAGTTTGTATATGCAAATGCACAGTTTCCAATTTTATTAATCGTATCTGGCAAGATGCAACCTACAACATTTTCTGCAACATTTGTCGTTCCATTCAAGCCAAAAGCATTTGCTGGAATAGTTTTTAGTTTTGTACAGCCAGAAAAATCAAGAGTTATGAATTTTGAAGTTCCGTCAAGAGCCTTTAGTGCAGTTTTTAATTGATATCCACCAGCACTATTCATTAAATATGCTGTTGCATCATCCTGACTAGAAAGTGAATCTACGGTAAAATCTGAATCATCAACCTTCAGTATGTAATCTCCATCTGCACCACTAGTTGCAATCAATCCAATAAATTCCAGCAATTCATCAGCCTTGACATTGTTTTCTCCGACCACAGGATTTAACGAATTTGAAGGAGTATCAGGACTTCCTATCACATTTCCATCTGAATCCAGTGCGAGAATTGGAATGACATTGTGACTGTTCAGATACCTGTTCATCTCTGAAGTCCATAAACCGTTATTGAAATCAAGGGCAAGGGAATCGAATGTCTGAGAATCATCGTTTCTTGTAGTGCTTGTCCAATAGATTGAATCTGACAATTGGCTGCCACCAACCTTTTGCAGACAAAGATTTATCAAGTTTTTGTTTTCATAAATCAAAGTCAATTCATTTGCTGACGGCATGTACCAGCCGTTTTCATACTTGGCTTCAGTATTTCTATAATTCAAAATGTAAGCAAAGGCTGGGAAATTTGCTTCTGGATCAGCAGTAAATGAACTGTTGGCTACTTCACAAATGATTTTCCAACTGTCGAGACCTGTTCCTGCAGAATTTGCAGCACCTTCAAGGTCCGCGAACCTTATGCATCCGCCAACGCCTTCATTTGCAGAAGTCTGCCATTTCAATCCATCAGAATGATTCAAGCCGATTACAATGGAATCAATTTTTTGAATATTTGCATCTGACGAGGCTAGAATGAAAGAACTAAGTTTTTGTTGCGTTTCTCCAGCTGGGAAAGTGTTTTTTTGATAGAAACGGATTCCAACTGCTTCATCTGTGGCTGTAAGTGCAGAAAATTTCTTAAAGTCTCCACTTGAAGTAAGAACATCAAACGGTATGAATGCAAGCTTTAAAACCTTTTCATCTCCATTTTCATCTACAGTGACATAATAATCCTCATTATCGCTTACAAAACAGTCTGCATAGGCTGCAACGCTTCCTGAATCATTTCTGACAAAAGGTACAGGGGAATTCTGTTGAGGAGCCTGACTTACAGTAATTCCAATTTTTGAACCTGAAATGTCGCCGTCAATTGAAATTGTTTTTCCACCTGGAAGATAGATGTTTCCGTCTGTTGAACCACTTTTATTTCCCCAGATGTAGTTTTTTCCACTTAATATAAGTGACTGGCAGCTATTTTCAACATATATAGCTCCACCCTTTGAAGCTTCATTACTGTTTTCAGTACCATCAAAAGTTTTTTCAAAAATACAATTATTGATACTAGCAGTTCCACTACCAAGATAAAGGGCACCGCCATCGCCAGTTGTGTAGTTGTCGTATAAACAACAATTTTTCAGAGTAAGTTTCTGGGCCTTTGAATAAATTCCTGCACCATCAGCTAATGTGCTGTACCCACCAACTATGGAAAGGTTTATTAAAGTAAGTTCTACATTACTTCCTTCAACATAGACAATTCTTCCATTGAGTCCAGATTTACCAGAGATAACGACATTTGAATTCGCTGTGGCAGGTTCAATGCTCAGTTTCAAATTATCAGCAGCAATGTAAGCAAAGGAATATTCATCTTGACCTTCTGGTCTTACAAAATCCGTCTGCAAGTTTGCCACCAAATCACTCATCAACTTGATTTCATACAATTTTTGAGAATCGAAGTTGCTCTGCCCCGTAATTTTTTCTACTGCGTGATTTATTGTGGCAAATGGTTTTGTCTGAGAACCTGTTCCAGTTGTGTCGCTTCCAGAAGATGAAACATAGGCTACTTCAATTCCGTCACTTACATAGGCTTCGCCATCTTTTAATGTAACTTCCCAGCCATCTTCACAAATTAAATAGTTTGCAGGGGCATCCATATTGAAGCTTGTTGAATAGCCATCCGTAACAGAAACAGAATATTCCACAGGCGTAAAGTGGATTTTTGAACCAGAAATTTTTCCAGAAATTTTTATTGGAACCAAAATATGCTTATTCTGTTCTTCATCCCATCTGCCAAGATACAGATTTCCGTTTTTTCCGCCTTCAGTTGAACAAGTATTTTCATAAATTTTTACGGCACCATCAATTTCCAGGCTTCCATCCTTTGCAACAACGGCAGAAGTCCATTTTTCAACATCAGTTGCCTCAGCTTCTGCAACATTTCCTGTAATTTCAACATTTTTAAGAATCAACTGGCCTTCACTGTAAAGCGCACTTACATTTCTTGAAGTCTTTATGTTTTTAAATGAACAGTCTTCCAAAGTAAGTTCTGATGTTTTTCCAACTCCCATCAGGCCATAAGAAGAAGTTTTGGTAGTTGAGGTAAAATCAATGTTCTTAAAATGGAATCTCTGTCTAAAGTCACCGGAAAGCCACAATGCGCTGACAGTATTATTATCAGTTCCCTTCTGTTCAATATCGCAGGTAAAAGTTACTTTTTCAGCATTTCCACCCTTCAAACCTTGAATTTTTACATAAAGCTCCTTGTCAGAACCTGTAACTCCGTCCAGCAGTGCATTTGTAGTTAAGTAGTCAGAAAGCAGATAAATTGTATTCTTGATTGAACCATCGTCTTCTGTTGCTTTTTTATCTGTAAAGCTGTTGATTGCTTCTTTTAATGTTTTAAATGGTTTTTCAAGAGAACCGTCACCAGTTTCAGAAACAGTTGAATCAACAAAAACTCCATCCCCCGGATTAAAATTCAACATCCATTTTGCGTACAGTTTGACATCAGCTGATTCTGCTTCAAAATCCCAGCCTGCGATTGGATCATCTTCAAAATTTTCAGTCTTATACCAGCCTTTGAAGGTATATCCAGAATATGAAATATCATCACCTGTTGGCAAAGTTACACTCTGATATTTGTTGAATTCCCTGATGTAATCTGAATTTTTAAATTCTCCACCATTGGTTTCGTAAATGATTGAAAAAGGTGTGTTCAATTCTTCTGCATCATATGAAAGTTCTATTTTGGTTGTCTGACCTGGTTTAACTCTGATATAAATTGATTTTGTGCAGTAGCAGTTGTCAACATTTGTTTCATGGTCAAAAAACTTTATCTTGTAGAGGTAGAAACCTGCCTTAAAACCGTGCTGAAGCTCGTTAAAAGGGGTTGTTGTGGTTACTGCCTGTTGTTTTGCCCCAATGAAATCCGTAAAATCTGTGCTTGAATAGATTTCGCCAACGATGCCCTTTATTTTTGAATCCTTTACTTCTACTGTTATATCAAAATTGCCCTTTCCCTCTGCATTTTCCACCAGCGTAAATGTAATGGAAGAAGAATTTTCTAAAATTTTTTCTTCTTTTAAAGATGTTGCCACAATTTCTGAGTTCACATAAACAGAAAGTTCAAGCTTCCAGATGCCAGGAATAACCTGAATATTGCAGGATTTGAATTCATCATAGCTTGAAAAAGATTCTTTGATTGTTGCATAGTTTTTATATTTGTCTGGGATTTCAGACAAATCACCATTAAAGGAACCATTCAATTCAATTTGTGTTATATCCGTATTTGAGAGAGCTGAAGGTGCATAGACCGATCTTCCGCTTTGAGAGACTTTTGTTTCATATTCAGGAACGGAAAATCTTACTGAAACAAGGGTGCATTCTGAATCACCAGAACTTTTGGGATCTGCATTAAAGAAGTTGCAGCCTGAAAAAGTCATCAGCAGTGGGAACAAAATCAGGACTAAAAATCTTCTGCAAAAGGAGAAAATTGAATTTTTATTTGAATCTGTAATATTTCTCATAGTTTTCCTATTTTCTTATCACAACAGTTGCACTTCCTGCATGCTGGACTCCGTCTGAATCCGTACAGATTACAAGAATGTTATACAGACCTGCCTTGTATTCAGAACCAGACACATCAACTTCAACATAGTTTTCAGATTTTCCAGTCTGCTTAATAACTTTTCCTTCCAGAATCCAGATGTAGCTTTCATAACCAGTATTTGTGGCAATTTCAATTTTTGTTGTAACACCATCAGATGGCACACTAATGGCTGTCACATCAACAGGATTGTTTGCTTCCTCTGGAAGTTCAAAATCCAGTCCTGGAAGTGGAGGTAAAATGAAATTCCATTTAGCATACAAAACCACATTTCCAGATTTGTCTCCGGCAGCCCATCCTGATACAGGCTCTCCAGCAAAATCTTCTGAAAGATACCAGCCCCCAAATTCAAAGCCATCTTTACGAACAGAAGTTTCATCCGGCAAAGTCACATTTTCACTAAGATTATAGAATTTTTTATAAGTGCCAGAGATATTACCGCCATTCAGGTTATATTCTATTTTGTAAGTTGAATTTATATTTTCTTTGCTGAAATCATATTCAGCATCAAGCACTCGGCCAGGTCTGCTTCCAAAAAAAGCTGTCTTAACGCTCTGAAGAATTGTTCTTTCATCATCTGAATAGAATCGGAGCCTTAAAAGCCAGTTACCAGAATCAAAAGCACCTTTAAGATTTGCCTGACCAGACTGAATTTCATCAGCAGATATTTCGGTTTCAGTTCCAGGAGTAATTATATCAGAAATTTTTACGGTTTCTGTGGTAATTTTTGCATATCCGGAAGTCGGGAATATTAACTTCAGAGCTACACCACCCTCCAGTTCATCGTTCTCACGCAGAAAAAGCTGAACAACACTTGAATCTTCAGAAATTTCAATTTCATCTTCGCAGCTGGCAAGCAGCACTGTTGTAGAAGACAGATTCATCTGCTGCAAAATGTCTTCAGCATAATTTTTTGAAATGTCTTTATAACCTTCAAAATTCAATTTCCATTTTCCAGGACAAAGATCAAATTCCGTATCATCCAGAATTCGTGAAGGACTTTTTCCGTCTTTTTCATCTTCTTCAAATTTAAAAGATTTGTTGGCTGCAGGAATTTCAGAAGGCGCATTCAAAAGAGTTCCTGTAAAAATGATTCTGTCAAAGTAGTCTCCGTTCAAGTCTTCAGCGGTATGATAATAATTGGAAATAGCCCGTGAATTCCTGCTGAATTCATTGTTTGCAGTAAAATGAACTGAAACACATCTGATTCCATCCGCACCTGAATTCTGTTTTCCTTCAGCATCAATAAATGACGAGCATGAAGAAGCCCCGAAAAGTGCAGACAAAAGCACCAAAATAGAGAAAATTGTATTTTTAATCGAATGATTGTTTTTCTTCAACTTTACTTCCAATTCCTATTTTTTTAGTTCTATATCCGCAGTTCCATACCACAGGACACCAGATGAATCACAGGCAATTACCGTAAGTTCATGGGTTCCATCAGAATAATCAGACAAACCGTAAGAAATGCTCATATTGCTTCCACAATTACCGCCGTCAAAATGCCATACAACCAATTCATAGTCACCGTTTGGACTTGCTGGTATTGATGCAGAAAGAATAAATTCAGGAGCAGCAGAAACAGAATGGGTAATTGTAACTGGTTTTTCACTTGAAGTAGGAAACTCCAGAACAATGCCAGGGGTTATCGTAGAGAAACTCCACTTTGCGTAGAGTGTCACATCCCTTGTTATTTTTCCCGGATTCCAGCCAAAAATCGGATCTCCTGTATATTCAGCATTCTCGTACCAGCCTTCAAATTTATAGGCTTTTGTTGTGAAATCATCCTTGGTTGGAAGAACAACATAAGAAGATTTGTTGAACTCAGAAACAACATTGGATGAATCGGCAAAAACACCTGTATAACCAGTTCCTTTAAGAACATAGTTGATTGTATAAGGCGTGTTCAGATCTTCTTCGTTGTATGACAAATTAATTTCTGTGGTACGGTTTGGACTTATCCTGAAATAAACTGATTTTGTGCAGAAATACGAAGAATCCTCCTGTTCAGAATAAAACAAGATTTTTGCAAGATAGTAGCCTTTTGAAAGCTCATGAGAACAACTGAATTGGTAGTCTTCTATTCTTTCAATTTTTTCAAGTTTTTTTGTCTTTAGATCTTCACTTGAATAAAATTCCACCCTTATTCTGGCAACCTTTTGAGGAAGTTCATCAATATTCATTGAAACATCGCCATTTCCAGAAACAGGTTCTTCCAAATCAAATTTTATTGAAGAGACAGTTGAATCCAGCTCCACCTGTTTTTTTACAGAGGCAATTTCGGCAAAATCAGCATCAGTTTTTTTGAATGCAGAAACCTCAAAATTCCATTTTCCAGGAGCAACTGAAAAAGATTGTTTTTTGAAATCCTCGTAGGAAGCAACCTCAAATGAAATCTTAATATATTTTTCTTCCAGCTCGTTGTCCGGATTTTGCAGGCTTCCGTTCAAAGTGATTTTGGAAATATCTGAAGCAGAAATGTTTTTTGGTGCGAAAACAGCCCTTCCTTCGCCTAAATCGTATTCAGAAATAGAGAAATTGATTTTTACAAGACCTGAAGCTTCTGTTGATTCTGAATTTGCAGAAAACAAGTCAGAGTTGCAGGAAGTCAGTCCCATCATTAAAACAAGAAAACAAAACATCAATTTTGAAAAAAACATCTTTCTATTCATGTTTTCACCTATTTCTTAATTTCAATCGATTCTATTCCGGCATATTGTTTGCCTTCGCTTGTAGTAACAACAACCAAAAGCTCATACACACCAGCGCCAATATCATTCACATCAACAGTCACTTCCGCTGAAGATGCATTCAAAAGTTTCCCATTGAAAATCCATACATAAGAGCTGTATGAAGAATCAACTTTTCCGTCATTTCCCTTAACAAAGGCTGAAATTTGTGTTTTTTCTGAATTCAGCGCTGCAGAAACGGAAATATTCTGATCCGTTTCAGTTGGAAGAGTGATATCAACACCTGGAACATCAATTGCATCAAATTTCCACTTTGCATAAAGTACAGTTTCTGCGTATCTTTCACCTGCCTTCCAGCCATCAACTTTGTTTCCGCTAAAGTCAGCGTTTTCATACCATCCTTCAAAAGTCCAGCCATTTCGAACAGGTGAATTCAAATCAACATTGTCTACAACAGTAAAGCTGGATGGATTTTTTTCATTAACTGTTCCGCCGTTGAGCTCATAGCTGATTTTATACGACAGGAGTGCATAAAGCGGAACATAGATTGCATTCTCTGCAGGGAATGTTTTTGGTTCAGCAATTGGATAAACGTCATCCCCGGTCTGAATTCCCCAGCTGTCAAATTTTTTACCCAAAAGCTCGTTGTATTCAAGAGAAAGGATTGCGCCATACTTTCCTTTAAGTTCCCTTGTATCCTCAGAACCGTCAGAATTTATGTACTTATATTTTACAGCAACCCGATTACGTTTGTAATATGCGTAAATTTCCGTTGAACCATCTCCTTCAATTGTTTTTTGCTCAATGGAAGCTGGTTTTTCAAAACCTTCGCGAGTTGGAAGCTGATCCGGAGAAACATCAGTCAGTTCACCAGTGGTTCCAGTAAAGAGTGTCTTGCTGTCCTCATCTCGTGTAAATTCATCATCAGCAGCATTTTCAAAATAGGAATAAAGACTATAGGGAGTGTCTTTTCGGGCTTCAAATTCAGAAATATATACAATTCCACCAGCCATGCTCAATTTAATGTAAGATATATTTTCCGATTCATCCAAAACCAGGTATCCTTTTTCTTTGAGCGCTTTTGTAGTGAAACCACTTTCCTTAGGAAATTCAGAATGTTTCCAGCTTTTTACCGCATAACCTGGCTTGTATTTTTGAATTGTCTCCAGACAATCACCTGTTAAAACTGAAGATGTAATTACAGTTCCCAGCTTGTACTTTTTTTCCATCAGTTTTGTGGAAAGATTTGAATCTGCAAAAAAAGAAATTGAACTGCTTGTGTCTTCAAATACAGATTCCTTCAAGTCACCAAACATGTTCATTTCACCGTCACAGGAAGCAAAGCACAGAACAAGATTCAGCAGAAGCAAAGTCATCCCGCCACGCCATAAAAGCGCGTTTTGGGTGAGAAGAACTTTAACTGACTGCATCACTCGTCTAAACATCATATAAATCTATAGTCTAAATCCCAGGCATACATAAGGACAGGCGATTAAAGTCGGCATATCTGGAATCGGGTAATATGAAAATTCACAGCCCAGTTCAGCCGCCACATTTTTGAACGGTGTAATCATAAGGCTTGCTCCAGCCTGAGCTGAAACATAACCAAAGCTTTCAGTATCAGCCATGTCATTATGGCGGTTTGTTTTTTCAAGAGCCATAAACGCAGCTCCAAACTTCATACATCCATGAAGCCAATTTCCGGCCAAGTTTTTTCTATATACTAAATTAAATTTAACTTCCGTTATATCAAATTCAAGGTCATAGAATTCATTTTTATCAGAAGCATCATAAAGTTTTGCTCCTGCTTCAAATCCAAGTCTGTCTTCACCAATCTTCACAGGAAGCCACATGAATTT
>JAGHUJ010000086.1 GCA_018064905.1 Candidatus Treponema equifaecale | reverse complement strand
CTTGATCAGGCAGCAGCTTATCTTAAAGATGTTGTTGCAAAAATCAAAGCAAATCCTGAAGAATTCGAAGCCTTGAGAAAAGTATTCAAAAAAAATGTTCCACTTACAATGCGCAGCTGGGTTGCAGCTTATTTGTTGAAGAACGCAGGTGGAGCAATTTTCCGTTTCAACGCACACAAAGACCGTGAAGATTTCCGTGCTGCTCGTGAAACAGAAAACACAAAGACTAACCGTGAAGAAAAGTCAGCTGAAGACACATCAGCAGAAAATAAAGAACGCTTTACACGCGTAGAAATTGATCCAGAATTGGCAGCTTCTGTATTCGTTAGCATTGGCCGCAATCGCCGTGTTTACCCACGTGATCTCGTTGGTCTTTTCATCAGCGTTGCAGGTATTGAAAAAGAAAGAATCGGTAACATCAGCGTTCTCGCTAACTATTCATTCGTTCAGCTTTTCAAGGAAGATGCAGAAAAGGCAATCGCAGCTTTGAACGGTTACAACTATCGTGGACGTGCTTTGAGCGTAAGCTATTCTCGCCACAAGGATGAAGAGGGTGCTGACGTTGCAGATACAGCTGCAGAAACAGAAGCTTCTGTTGAAACTTATGAAAACAATGAGCCAGTTCCAAATGTATCGAATGAATCTGCTCCAATCGTAGACAGCTTCACATCTTCAAACTCAGATACAATGGCACAGCAGGCTGCTTTTGCTAAGGCTCAGGCTGAAATGACAGACGAGGAAATCCTTGCTGCTCGCCGCCCACGCTCAAGCTCTTCTGAGGATCTTTAATCTATGAAAATACTCCGTACTGGTCCACTTGGCGTAAATACTCTCATTGTGCCGCTGGTACGGAATTTAGTTCTTATAGTTGATCCTGCCTGCTGTAAATTTTCCAGGGATGAGGAAAAGCTTTCCAATTATCTAAAGGAAAACAATCTGCAGCCGGCAGTAATCGTCCTGACTCATGGTCATTTTGACCATGTTTCGGGGCTTCCTTCACTTTATAAATCCTTTCCAAACACACCAATTTTAATTCACAAAGCTGATTCCGATTTGATTGGACCTGATTCCCAAAAAGCTCAGTATGGCCATCTTTATCCAATGGGTTTTGATGTTTTCCTGCCATTTGTTTCAAATCTTCCAGCTGCAACGGCTTTTCTTGAAGATGAAAAAAATTTGCTGGAACTGCTTCCACAATATGCAGAGGACTCAGAGCTTGCCGAATGTCTTCAGAAATGGTGCGTAATTCACACTCCTGGACACACTCCGGGCTGCTGCTGTCTTTACAATGAAGATGATTTGATTTTGATTTCCGGGGACACAATGTTTTACCACAGCTGGGGCAGAACTGATTTACCCGGCGGAAATGAATCAGAAATTCAGAAAAGTCTGCTGAAAATTGCAGAAATAGTTGAAGAAGACGCGCTGGTTTTTCCGGGGCACGAAACAAGTGGTTTTAAGCTGGAAGAAAATTTGTAATTATTTGTCACCTCGACCATAGTGGAGAGGTCTATAAGTCCTCAAATTATAAAGATTTCTCCGCCTCGGTCGAAATGACAGTTTTAGCAATTGCCTACCAAATCAGTTTAACTTCTCCGGTTGGGGCTTCGTAGTCTTTGAATTCTACTTCACCGTTGGTGTCCCATTTTATTTCGTAGTATTTGCTGGTGATTTTTTCCTGCTCGATTGAGACTATTGCGAAGGTGTGGGGCATTCCGCCTCTTGGCAAGGAACAGCTTCCCGGGTTTAAGACTACGATTTTTTTACCCTGCGAGGTTTTGTTCTGAACATTTGCAATGTGAGTGTGACCATAAAAAGCCAGGTCTGCATTTCGTTGTGCCGCAGATTTAGCCAGATCTTTTGTTCCGTAGTAAACATTGTAGTTGTGGCCGTGGGTCATGAAGATTTTTTTCTGAGCTACCGTTATTTCAGTTTCAACCGGCACCTGAATCAAAGAGCGTTCAGAAGTTAAAAGCGGAATTGAAGAATTGTCACCGTTGCCGCGAACAAAATACAGGACTGAGGGAATGTGTTCCAAAAGCTCTGGATCATGCTGAGCTTCTTCAAGAATTTCCACCAGATCCGGCATGCCGTCTCCACAAAAACAAAGACCGTCGCAGTTCTTTCCGTGATTGTACAGAATTGTCTTTACCAGCCGGGGACTTCCGTGGGAGTCTGAGATTACCAGAATTTTTGCGGAAGCAGATTGTGACAGATTAGAGATTGCTTCTTTACTTCCGATTGCAAGATTTTCCTGCTGCTTTAATTCCAACAAAATTTCTGCCTTTATTCAAAAACAAAATGGTTTATTGACTGAAGACCTGTTTCTCCGTCAATGTAATGGCTCACGTTTTTCTTAGAGTTGAAAAGTTTTTTTACGAATTCAATCAGGTTCTGGTCAGCCTTGAGGGGTTCACGCAAAGTAATCATTGAAGAAATTGCGTTGTTGAGCAGCGAATTCAAATCAAAATCCGGAATAAAACCTGAAAATTCAGTGTCCAGCTGGTTTGTTTTGTGGGCATAGTCCAGAACAAAATCCGAAGTTGATTCAGCGCCCAGCACATCATCCTGTGGAAAGAATGAAAATACAGGATATGGCAAAAGTCCTGATTCTTCCTTGTCCTGAAGCTTTGAAAGCGGCATATGAAGTCCTTCTGGGGAACCAAGAATAATCATTCCGGCCAGAGTTTTGTCTTCAATTAAATCCAGAAGAGAACTGAGTCTTGCCTTTCCACCAACCATAAAATCATTTGGATAAACAAAAACTGAAATAAGGGCTTTGTTTTCTTCTGTTTCTACGCCAAAATTTTCGTTGAGGTTCTGAGTGATTTCTGAAATTGATTCTTCTTCGTTGTAACCGTAGCCCAGAATGACAGCCACGTTCTTGCCTTCTAGCCAGGCCTTTGTTTCTGCGTTCAATTTTTTAAGACGGGCAGGAGTCTTGGATTTTCCGTTGGCGTCCACTGTTGTAAGTGTGGATGAGGCTGTGAGCGGTTTTTCCTTTCTGCAGGCTGTGAATGAAACCGCAGTCATTAACAAAATGATTGATGTTTTGAGAATTTTCATAGTTATATTATATCATGTTTGCGCCTGGGATTGTAGTGGCATGAAATGTGTTTGACGGCAGCTGCAATAATACAGACCTCTCCACTATGGTCGAGGTGGCACCTACGAAGTCAATGACTGTTAGATTTTAGAAATTTTTCCTGCAGTTTTGTAGATGAGCAGGCCAAATATACAGGCAACAGTTTTATCAATCAAATTTACAGGAATTCGGCCAAGAATTCCGCTGAACAGGAATGAAAATCCACGAATAAAAAAAGAATAGATGAAGTTGTTGTCCGGACTTTCTTCAATGTATGCAAGATGCTCGTAGTTGATGTTGTAGATGATTCCGCCTTCAATGCTGATTGCAAACGCAATGACAAAAATCAGCATGATAAATGACAGCACGAAGGGAAGATTCTTTTTGTAGCGCACAAAAATTCTGACGCACAGAACAACCGTCAAAGAGCAGAGACTGAAAATCAATGAGGGCCAGTCGTGATGCAGCAAAATTATGACTGGAAAATGGTAGCACACTGCACAAATTATTCCGCTCAAAGGACTGAAAAAGCTGGCAGCACAAGTCCAGATGCAGTCAAAATACAATGGAAGCTTTAAGAATTTATAATTCAATACGACCATTAAAAATTCCATCGCCGCAAAGGCAAGACCAATTATAATTTGTTTTGATAAAGTAATTTTGTTTTCCATATTTATATCTCCAGTGCGGCTGGAGGTTTCGACAGGCTCAACCACCGCCATTTTGTTTTCCATTTATATCTCCAGTCTGAATTGGGTGCCGTCTTCTGGGCTGCTGGTTATTTCAAGTTTTGCGTCCATGATGGCGGCCCTCTGTTTTATTCCAGAAAGTCCAAAGTGTGAATTTTTGTTGAATTTTATTTCGTTTACATCAAAGCCCTTGCCGTTGTCATTTATGTAAAGGACAAAGCCCTGTTCTGATTTCTTTCTTGCAAGGAGGCTGCATCTTGTACATTCAGAGTGAAATTTGGAATTGTTCAAAACTTCCTGAATTATGCGGTAAAGGTTAAGTCGCCTTGAAATGTCAAGAAAGTTGAAGACATTTGCTTCTGGCAGATTGCACTTGCAGGAAATGCCAGTCTGGGTTTCAAAATTCCTGCACAAATCAAAAATCATGCAGTCAAAGTCTTCAAAATCAAGTCCAGGCGGATTCAAATCGGCACAAATCGAGCGGATGGAGGCCTGCACTTTTGAAAGTTCCTTTGCAATCGGTTTTTGGGCTTCATTTTTTTCACATATAAATTCCAGTGCGCGTAAATCCTGAATGATGGAATCGTGAAGTTCCCTGGCAAGACGGGTGCGTTCCTTTTCCGTTTCAGCCATTGCATTTAAAATCTGGGTTTTGCCTTTTTGGCGCAAGTTCCAGAAGATACAGATAAAAATGAAGGACATTGTTACAACTGCAATAATGAAGGTAAACACGAAGGACATGTTGGCACTTTCTGAGTTGATGAGGTTCAGTTTGTTGAAGATGTCAGAAAAATTTCTGTAGACAAGTTCAAAGTCCTTTTGGTCTACGGACAGTTCAAGATTTTCCAAGGCATTGTAAAGTTCTGGAAACTGCAATTTGTAGGCACGATATGTTCTGCCCTGTTTGAATTCCTGAAGGTTCGATTCCAGCAGGTTCAAATCCTGATTCTGCACAAAATTCTCATAAATCGTCTCTATGCTGTTTTTTTCTTTTGTGCACCCGCAAAACAGGAAGAATAAAACAAGAAAAAGTGAAGGGAAGGAATGTTTCTTAAAAACACTATACATTTATCCCCCCCCCGCCTCTTCTGAACTGACACCAAAAAGTTGGACAAATTTATTATGAAAAAATGAATTATCCAATTGAATTAAAGATGAAAGTTTTGTCAGAATATGAGCAAGGGAAAGTT
>JAGHUJ010000141.1 GCA_018064905.1 Candidatus Treponema equifaecale | reverse complement strand
TGAACTGACACCAAAAAGTTGGACAAATTTATTATGAAAAAATGAATTATCCAATTGAATTAAAGATGAAAGTTTTGTCAGAATATGAGCAAGGGAAAGTTGGTTACAAATGGCTTGCAAGAAAGTATAGCTTAAAAAGAGATACTGTACGCCAGTGGGTTTTAGCCAATGAAGCTCATATGAAAATCGAAGAAAAAATTGAGACTGAAGAAAAAGACATTGCTTATTACAAAGCTCAGGCGGAATTCTGGAAGACTTATGCTGAAAAACTTGAAGAAGAAAGATTCGGCATAAGCTCAAAAAAAAATAAGGATAAAGACAATAAAGGAGTGTCACGAGAAGAAGAAATTAAAGATAAACCTTCTGTGTGAAATCGCAGGAATAGCAAGATCTGAGTATTACTATCAGGTTAACAATACTCTCAAAGAAGAAAAAGATATTGCAGATTTTGAAATAATAAACAGCATGCCAGAGCATGAACGGGATTCTTATGGCTGCAAGAAAAAATCCAGATATTTGCTTGAAAAACATCAAATCCGGATGAATTACAAGAAGATACTTAGGCTGGAAAAGAAATTCGGACTGAAGATACATAACCGAGTCCGAAAACATCCTAAAGATTATTATGTCTACAAGGAAGAATGTTCTAAAAATCTTCCTGAAAACATATTGAATCAGGAATTCTTTTCCTGTGAACCGCATAAAAAGCTGGTGACGGATATTTCCTATTTCAAAATAAAAGGTGGCTGGCTTTTTCTCAGTATGGTTCTTGATTTATATAATAATCAGGTACTCAGCTATAAATGTTCGAAGCATCCGGACACGGAACTTGTTCTGGAAACAATGAAAGATTTATTTCAGAAATATGATGTACAGGGAGCGTTGATTCATTCCGATCAAGGTTCAACTTATAGGGCTTATGAATACAGAGATTTATTAAAATCAAATGGATGCATCCAAAGTATGAGTCGAGCAGGTCATTGCCGGGATAATGCCTGTGCAGAGCATTTCTTTGGAGATTTAAAATCAGAGTCAAAATATTATGACTCACTCAAAAACGGCATGTTAAGTTTTAATCAGATGAAAAATCTGATTGATGATTACATAGATTTTTACAATCACAGAAGAATCCAGGAAAAATTAAACTGGAATTCTCCTGTGAAATATTTAGAAGGAGTGGCATAAATTCTGTCTAAGAATTTGGTGTCAGTTCACTTCCGTGATGCCATTTTTGCCCTGAAAATAATACTTTAGTTCCAGTCTTGAAGCACAACCGGTTTTATCGTAAAGACGGGCAAGATAATTTTCTGTAGTTCGCTTTCCAATGTTCATTTCTTCAGAGATTTCTTTGTTGGAATAGTTCATCATAATAAGTTCTGCCACCTGCTGTTCCCTTTTGGTAAGGTTTGCGAAGATTCCTGTAGTGCGGGTAAAGGCAACGGTAATTTCTGGGGGAATGAATGTTTCGCCCTGAGCAAGAAGTTTAAGGGTTTTGATGAAATCTTCTTCTGAAAAACTCTTGAAGATGTAGCCTCTTGCACCGTTCTGAAATGCTTTTACAACAAATGGTACCTGGGAATACATTGAATAAACTGCACAGATGATTCCATTGTTGCTCAGTTCATTTATCAGATCATAAGAATATTTTGAGCCAATCTGAAGGTCCATAAGGGCAAGAAGCTTTTCCTTCTTTTGGTGAACTTCTGTTATATATTTCTGAACCTCTTCTGTGGTAGAAAATGCGCCCACAAGTTCAAATTCAGGTACGCTGCTTATACTCTGTGTAATGCTTTTAAGCATCATAGGATGGTCTTCAAGCAAAAGAATTTTCATAGTGCAGAAATTATAAAGTATAAAAGTGAAAAATTCATGAGTGTTTTTTACTCAAAAAAGATTCGTGAATTCTACTCTATTTATATATATTTTGTGCTCTTAAAATAGGAAGTAAATTTTTTTTGCTAAAAAATGGAGGAATACAATGAAAAGTTGTATTAAATTTCTTGCGGGTAGCGCACTGATTGCGTTGCTTGCATTTACTGGATGTTCGGCAGATACCGAAATTGAAAAACTTTCACAGGAGCAGATGGTTTCAAAGCTTGACGAGAACAGCAAAAGCGATGTTTTTGATGAAGTTCTTAAAAGTAAAAATGCCGATGAGCTTCTTGAAAAATTGTCAGACGAGCAAAAATCTAAAATCTTTGACAAAATGCTCACTGATGAAAAGAAAACAGCAATTTTTGATGAACTTCTCACAGATGAAAAGAAAGATGAGATTTACAATGAAAAGCTTACCGAAACAGAAAAAGCTTCTATCTTTGATGAGCTTCTCAAAACAAAGACAAGCAAGGATTTTATTGTAGAAATCATTACAAAAGAAGGAAATGAGACACTTTATAATGAAGTAAAATCCTACATAAAAGAGAAACTTACACAGACTGAACTTGTGGCACTTTTAAATGAAGATTCAAAGACAGCCATTTTTGAAGCAGTTCTTGCAGGAAAAAACGCAGAGGCACTTCTTGCAAAATTATCTGATGAACAGAAAGAAGGCCTTTTGGACAAACTTCTTACAGATGACAAAAAAAATGAAGTTTACAAGGAAAAATTGACTTCTGATGAAAAACTTAGAATCTTTAACGAAATTCTGGCTGACAAAAGATCAAAAGAAACATTCCTTTCGCTTTTAACACCTAAAGAAACACTTGCAATTAAGGGTGGTGATATTACCGACGCAGAAAAAGTTACTATTTTTAACGATATTCTTGCAGACAAGAGAAGTAAGGGCAAAGTAACAGAACTTTTGACTACTACAGAAAAAACAGCAGTATTTGATGCCATGCTTGCCACAAAAACAAGCAAAGACTTTATCGTTGGAATCCTTACAAAAGAAGGAAACGAAGCTCTTTATGATGAAGTAAAGGATTATATTACAGGAAAACTTACACAGGCTGAACTTGTGGCACTTTTGGATGATGATTCAAAGACAAGTGTTTTTGAGTCACAGCTTGCTGAAAAAGATGCAGATTCCATTTTTGCAAAGTTGTCAGATGAGCAAAAATCAGCATTGGTTGGCAAAATGCTTACTGATGAAAAGAAAAACGAAATCTACGCTGAAAAACTGACAGATGAAGAAAAGTCTAAGATTTTTGATAAAATTCTTACAGATAAACGAACTTCTGACACATTCCTTGAACTTTTGGAACCTGAAGAAAAAGAGGCTGTTTATACTGAGTTTCTTACAGATGATAAAAAAGCAGAAATTTTTGGAGAACTTCTCAATAAAATAAGAACGGAAAAAGAACTTGTGGAATATTTTACTGATGAAGAAAAGGCTGCAATTTTTGATGCTGTTCTTAATACAAAAACAGGTGCAGGGTTTGTTGTAGAAATCATTGGTAAACTTGAAGAAGAAGGAAACGGAGAACTTTATTCAGAAATAAGACAGTTCTTCCTTGATCTTGAAGCCACAGACAAGACTGCACCAGGAGAAGTAACAAACCTTAAGGCAACAGAAGCTCCTTATGCAGTAAAGCTTACATGGACAGACGGACGAAATGATGCAAATGACCTTTACGGATATCTTGTAAGCTGGACTGGAGTTTCAAACAGCCGTGCAGTTGTAATGCTTGAAAAAAACTCAATGATGGTTCCACAGTCTTTAAAAGGAGACAAGTCTAACGGAATAACAATTACAGACCTTATTGGCGGAACAAAATACCGCTTTACAGTTCAGGCAGTTGACCTTATTGGAAACAAAAGCACAGGCGTAACTGTAGAAGCAACACCAAAAGCATCTTCTGTTGTTGCACAGGAAGCCCTTGCCGCAGGTACATATACTATTTACCACCTTCAGCAGAAACCTACTGGAGAAAAAAATGTCGGTGACTACGATTTATTTGAAAAAATTGAAACTCCAGTTGAAGCTAATTCAAGCTTGAATGACCTTAAAAAAGACTACCCAGGCTTTACAGCAATGACTGTAACCCAGAACGGAAACGCAATTTATGTGTTCTATGACAGAAACCTTATTACCTACATTTTTAATACAGGTGATGAGGGAGCATTTAAGGATGGTTCAAAATCAAGGACTGTAAGTGGCCTGTATGGTGCAAAATACAGAATTGAACGACCAAAACACAATAATCCTACAGAAAAAGAACTTAAGGAATGGAAGTCTGGGGAATATAGTGCAGAAAAAACCTTTGATTCAGTAGACCACACATTTGAACCTGTATGGGCAGAGTATGGTACAGTTGCTCCAGATGGCTTTGTTGTAGTAGATGGTGTTTCTATTGAAGGTACAGAAATATGGAGACCAAGCTCAAATGTATTTGTAAGTGGAAGAGCACTTGAAATTCCTCTTCTGTTTGTATGCGACCATGAAGTTACAAGAGGTGAATTCAAGGCAGTAATGGGAACTGACCCAAGTACAGCAAAGGCTTACGACAAGGATGGAAACGAACTTACAGGGGATGACGTTCTTACCAACCCTGTAAACTATGTTAACTGGTATGCAGCAATTGCCTACTGTAACAAACTTTCTATAAAAGAAAACCTTACTCCTTGCTATTCAGTTGAAGGAGTAACAGACTGGACAAATCTTGCCTACAGTTCAATACCAACTTCTTCTTCTACTTCTTCTTTAAGGGACAAATGGGATGCCGCTACCTGTGATTTTGAAGCAAACGGGTACCGCCTGCCAACAAATGCCGAATTTGAATGGCTTGCCCGTGGCGGAGAAAACTACACTTACGCAGGCAGCAACAATATAAAAGATGTGGCATGGTATGAAGATAATATTGATGATAAGAAAGGTACAAGAGAAGTTAAGCAGAAAGCACCAAACGGTTACGGACTTTACGACATGAGCGGTAACGTATGGGAATGGTGCTGGGATCGTTATACACATAATAGTACTATTACTAGAGAAACTCCTGCTACAGGTGATGACTCTGGTAAAGGCAGGCTGTATCGTGGTGGCCATTTTTATACCAGTGCCATTTGGTGTTCAGTTAATTATCGATCGACCTATAGTAGCAACCCTAGACCGACAGATTCTGAAACTTACCTTGGTTTCCGTGTTGTGCGTAATGGTACAATTTTAAAGTAGAAAGTTCCGTTTTGTGCGGATGGCTATGTTCGGAAATTGTATTGCCATGCTGGTTGAGTCTGTTAAAATCAATCAGGAAACAAAAAAAACGTGGTAGTTTCGAGAGCCTCAACCACCACATAACTTGTGGTAATATTTTCTACGGACATAGCCTAAAAAATGACTCTCTATACCTCAATAAAATCAAATTTAAGGAGTAACTTTTATGTCAGATAAGTTTATTAATGAAAGTTTGCTTGCAGAAATCAAAAAATATTACGCTTCTGAACTTACAAAAGAAAATTTATGCATTACACGCTATCTGAAAAGCGAGGATCTTTTAAAAAGTTTGAATGGCGATTACATGTATTTTTCAAATCCTGCAAACTGGGATGATCCTTTTGAAGAAGCTGTAGTAAGGCGGTTAAATGTCAGAGGATATTCCGTTTTTGGCATTTGCTTTACCACAAGTGCCTACAGAAACGAAGAAGCCTTCTGGAGAACCTGCAAAGAAGAAAACAAGTTTCTCTCAAGCTTTTCATTTAAATATTCCAGCTTTATGGAGCACCTGAATTCTGCCGTTAAATCAACATTAAAAACTGAAGATTATAAAATTTACTCAGGTCTTGTAGATTATTCCCTTCAAAGAAAAGACCTTGAAAAAGATCTCACAAGCAAAGCAATCAGTCAGATGACCGATGACGAAGAGCTGGTAAAACTGCTGTTCAGAAAAAGAGTGGCATATTCCTACGAAAATGAACTTAGAGTCATAATCAAAGTAAAAAACGGCTCAAAAGACGAGCCTTATCTAAATGTAGGCAATTTTAACCTTAAAACATTGATAAAGCATGTGCGTCTTGAACCTCTGCCAAAAAACATCCTGAAAATGCTTGAAGATGACGCTTTAAGAACTACCTTCAAAGAAAAGTATATAAAATCCTTCACAGAAGAAATTAAAAATGAAGAATTGAAAAAATCCCTGAAAATAACAGTGTCCCGTCTGGATGATTTTGAATTTTAGGCTTGTGTGATTTATCCAATATTTGGATATTTGACGGCAGCAGAAGGTTGTGGTATATTATGAAGAAAGGAAATGCCCAAACATTTGGTCGTCTCCACTTAATAGGGTTTGTCCTGAATGGACATAAGACCGCTACAGTGT
>JAGHUJ010000060.1 GCA_018064905.1 Candidatus Treponema equifaecale | reverse complement strand
TTCTTGCGGTTTTTTGTTGTTGTGTAGTTCTTGCGTTTGCATTCTGTACACTGAAGAGCAATGATATCAATAGCTGTCTTTTTCTTGCTACCCATTTTATTTATTCTCCTAAAATATTTTTTAGTCTTTTATCAGCTCCCGAGCGGAATCGGACCGCTGACCTCAGCACTACCAATGCTGTGCTCTACCGACTGAGCTACAAGAGCGTGTCATTACGACGTGTCCTAGAAATATACCAAGAAAGGTGATTTCCGTCAAGCGAGCAAGCTAATAAAAATATGAGTTATTGTAGTATTTTCTATGCTTTTGTGCTAGTCTTTTCAGAGAATTTTTATCACTCATTTTTATTTATTTAATTTCCTTGAAGCAGAGGCTGAAATATGAACGAAATAGCTGATTCAATGGGCATCGACACTCTTGTAGAAAACATAATGGACTCCTATCAGAATGACGGAGGAATCAACAAGGCAGGTGCGGAAAATTTTCCAAACAGGGAAAATGTTGTTTCTGTAATCCGTGAGCTTCAGTCACTCATCTACCCTGGATTCACAACGGCAGAGGAAATTGACGGGGACAATCTCAAATATATTACAGGTCAAAAAGTAAACAGAATCATTTCAATCCTTACAAAAGAAATAAAAAAGGCTCTGGTCTACAAGGCAAGTCAGCATGATGAAAATTCAAAGGTTCAGAATTCACACTGCTTCTCTCTGGCAGAAAAAACAGCAGTCGCCCTGATTCAGGAGATTCCGGAAATCAGAAGAATGGTAAAACTTGATACAATCGCCGCCTACAATGGAGATCCGGCTGCACAAAGCGGTGAGGAAGTAATCGTTTCGTACCCAGGACTTGAAGCAATTATCGTTCACAGACTGGCTCACTTTCTTCACGGCTGCGGAGTTCCTGTAATTCCAAGAATCATGAGTGAATACATTCATGGAAAGACCGGAATTGATATTCATCCCGGAGCAACAATCGGTGAAAGCTTCTTCATTGACCACGGAACCGGTGTTGTAATCGGTGAAACAACAGTGATCGGGAAAAATGTGAAAATTTATCAGGGTGTTACATTGGGCGCACTGAGCGTAAAAAAATCCCTTCAGAATTCAAAGAGACATCCTACCATTGAAGATGACGTTACAATCTACGCAAACGCAACAATCCTTGGCGGTGAAACTGTAATCGGAAAAGGTTCTGTAATCGGCGGAAACAGCTGGATCACAGAAAGTGTAAGCAACGCAAAGAAGTAAAAAAAACAGCGCTCCAAATAAGTAACACTTACAAGGAGCGCTGCCGTCCAGCAAGCTGGACATCGGAGAGAGTTTATCAGCTTTTTACAAGCTGGAATTAATATACCCATACAAAATTGGATTGTCAAGGGAAAATCTCAAAAATCTCCAATTTTTACAAAAGTTCAATTCAGAAATTTCATATTTTCAGTGATTTCCTTTTACTTTCACAAAAAAATTCAGTATTTTTTTAATATTCCCGCTGCAAAAGAGGTTCAAATAATGGCAAAGGCAAAAAAATCTTCAGTATACAAATGCACAGAATGCGGATTCACTCAACCAACATGGCTTGGACGATGCCCAAATTGCGGTTCCTGGAACACTTTGGAAGAAGCAATCCTTGATCCGAATTCAACTGCTGCTGCTTTTGGAAACGCCGCAACTGAAAAAGTAAAGCCTATTCCTCTTGGAAATGTCAGCGCTCAGGAAAATTCAAGAATTGTAACTGGAATAGAAGAATTTGACCGTGTTCTGGGCGGCGGAGCAATGAAAAGAAGTGCAATTTTAATCGGTGGAGAGCCTGGAATCGGTAAATCTACGCTGATGATTCAATCCTGTGCTGCCATTCACAAAGTTAACGGCGGAAAAATTCTCTATGTTTCTGGTGAGGAAAGTGCAGGTCAGATAAAGGGACGGGCAGACAGACTTAAACTGGATGTGAGCGGAATTGAGATTTTGTGCACAATGAGACTTGAGGACATTAAAGATGCCCTGAACGCGCTGAATCCGGTGTTTGTGATAATTGATTCGATTCAGACTGTATATTCCGTTGAGGCTGGAATTGTGCCGGGAACTGTGAACCAGCTTAAATACTGTGCAAATGAACTTATCGGATGGGTGAAGTAAAGGGACTCGGTTCTGGTTATGTCTGCCCATGTTACAAAAGAAGGAACTATTGCAGGTCCGAAAAGCCTTGAGCACATGGTGGACACCGTTGTTTCTTTTGAAAGAAATGACGATGAGGTCAGATTTTTGCGGGCAAACAAGAACAGATTTGGTTCAGTTGATGAGCTGGGAATTTTTGCCATGACGGAGACTGGACTTGAAGGCGTGGGTGATCCTAGCACAATGTTCATCACCAAAAGAAACGGGGACACGCCTGCAGGAATTGCCAACAGTTGTGTTTTTGAAGGAAGCAGGGCATTTCTGGTAGAAATCCAGGCTTTGACAGTGCCGGCAAAAGCAAGCATAAGCCGGGTTTATTCTGATAAAATAGAAGCCGGAAGAGTTGCCAGAGTTGCGGCAGTTCTGGAAAAACGGACTGGAATGAAGTTCAGCGACCAGGACTTATATGTGAATGTGGCTGGTGGAGTGAAGCTCAGTGAAAGTGCCATTGATGGAGCTTTGGCGGCGGCACTTTATTCAGCAAGAACAGACATGCCTTTGCCGGAAAGCAGCGTAATAATAGGTGAAATAAGTCTTGCCGGTGAAATTCGCCCCGTAACAAGACTGAAGCAAAGAGTAAAAACTGCAAAGGACCTGGGATTCAATACAATTTTTGCTCCAGATAAGGAAGAAGGTGCTGTAAAAATCGGCTCCGTGAAAGAGTTGATTAAATGCGTAATGCGTAATTCTTAATTCGTAATGTAGATTTCTCGACTGCGCTCGAAATGACATTGTTTGTTGAATCTATCCTGCCAACGCCAATACTGGATCCAGTTTGCTGGCTCTTCTTGCAGGACTCAGGCCAAAGAACACACCTACCAGCATACTGAAGAAGAATGCAACAAAACAGGCTGAAACCTGAATTGCAAACGGCTGGCCTTTTACATACTCAACGGCAAAGCTTATGCCGATTCCAAGACCAATTCCAAGGATTCCTCCAAGCAGGGTGATGCTGGCACTTTCCACAAGGAACTGACGGCAAATTGCAAAGGGGCTGGCACCCAATGCTTTTCTGATTCCGATTTCCTGCTTTCGTTCAGTTACAGTGACAATCATTATGTTCATAATTCCAATTCCGCCTACCAGAAGGGAAATTGCAGCAATAGCAGAAAGCATAAGGCTCAGCGTGTTTATAATCTGGCTCATCTGGTCAATCATGGTCTGCATGGACTGAATACGGACAGCACCTTCAGAACCGGCTTTTTCATTCGTGTAGTTTGTAACATCAGTAACCATCTGAGTACAATAGCTGGGATCCAGAGCCTGCAGCATGATCACATCGGCCTGGGGATTCGGCTTGATTTTCTTGCTGAAAAATCCTCGGGTTATGTAGATTCCTGTAGTTGCATTCTCCATGCCGGCAGACTGTTCCTTCAAAACTCCCACAATTCTGAATGAAAATGGAACTTTTTCGCAAACCACCAGAACACCCTTCCCAACGGCTCCGCCATCAGGAAAAAGTGAAGAAGCAACCTCACTTCCAATTTCATTTTCTGTGCGCCATAAACATCATCCGTAACTGAAAAATATTCGCCTTCATCCAATGTGAGTTTGCACATTTCCAGATATCCGGGTTCAATGGCACTGGCAGAGGCTGAAACTGTGGTCTCGCCGTAACATATGGAAAAACTGGTGGAATTCTTGAACCAGACCTGCCTTATGTTTCTGATGGCCCCGTAAATTTCTTCCCGGAAAGGCTCGTCGAATTTAAGAGAAATTGCATCACGGTTCCTTCGCATAAATCCACCGGCAGAAACGCTGACCAAATCCAGACCAGAAGAACCAAAGGTTGCCTGAATCTGTTTTGTAGTGCTGGTACCAAGACTGGTGATTACGATCACGCTGGCCACACCGATGATTACGCCAAGAAGGGAGAGAAAAGTTCGTGTTTTGCTTCTGGAAAAGCTTCTGAAAGCCTCAATAAAATCTTCTATCATTTTTATTTCTACTCAAATGGAACAGGATCATGCTGTTCGTCCTGCTGAATCAGCCCGTCCAAAATATGGATGCAGCGTTTTGTGGCGGCACCAATTCTTGGATCATGGGTTACGATTACAATTGTGGTGCCGCTCTCGTTGATTTTTCCAAAAAGCTCAAGAACAGCCTTGCCCGTAGAACTGTCCAAAGCACCGGTCGGTTCATCAGCGAGAATAATGCTGGGCTTTGTTACTGTGGCTCTGGCAATTGCAACCCTCTGCTTCTGACCACCGGAAAGTTCTGTTGGAAGATGATTTATTCTGTCTGTGAGGCCAACATTTTCCAAAGCAGCAAGAGCCATATCACGGCGAAGCGAACGTTCAATTCCCTGATAGCGCAAAGGAACCATTGTATTTTCAAGCACCGTCATTCCCGGAAGAAGATGATACTGCTGGAACACAAATCCGATTGTTCTGTTTCGAAGCAAAGCCAGTTCCTTTTCGGTCATTCTGGCAGTTTCTTTTCCGCCGATTTCCACAATTCCAGAAGTCGGACGGTCCAGACAACCAATCATGTTCATACAGGTTGATTTACCGGAACCGGAAGGCCCCATTATTGAAAGAAATTCCCCCTGCTCCACGGAAAAGGAAATGCCCCGCAAAGCATGAACCTGTTCCTCTCCCATTGAGTAAGTCTTAACAACATCTTTCATCAATATTACTGACATTAAATTCTCCGCACCAGCACAAGCTCTGCCGGCTGAACACACTCTAGAACGGCGGCATCATCGGACGGTTCGCACCGCCCCCATTTCCACCAGAAGCTGATTTTCCCTTGCTTGAAACCTTCATCCGACCACTCTTGGCAGCTGAACTTTGAGCCTTCAGAACTTCTCCACCAGTAAGGCCTTCCACAACATTCACATAAACAGCACCATAAGGCTCAACCTTAACTTCAACCTTATTAGTCTTTCCGTCTTTTCCAATTATTTCAGCAAATGCCATTCCTTTGTCGCGACCAATGGCATAACGCTCCACCACCAGCTTAGTTTCAGGCGCGGTAACCTGAATTTTTCCAGTAAAGCTGAAATTTGGAAGAACGGCAGAAGGAACATCATCAATTCTAACCTTGGCCTTAACAATAGTGGCACCCCGGCTTGTAACTTCACCAATTGCAGGAAATGAAACTAAGTAGCCCTCAACATTTCCCTTGTATGCAGGAAAAGTAAAATCAACTTTCTGCCCAGCCCTGAGCTTGGAAACATCGGTTTCAGCAACCTCAACATCTGCAGTAAGATAACTGGTGTCCACAAGACTTCCGATTGAATCCTTGGCTTCAAGATAATCACCGGTGGCAACATCAAGACTTGCAATGATTCCGTCAAAAGTGGCCACAATTTTTCTGTCCGCAATTTTTCTTACCAGAGCTTCCCGCTGAGTCTGCATCAGCTTGATTTTTCCAGCGGTCTGATTCTGGCGGGCAACAGAAATTTCGTAGTCCAGATTTGCAAGATTGTATTTCTGCTCCGTATCATCCAGCTGAACAATCAAATCGCCGGCCTTTACAGAGTCCCCTTCCTTTTTGTACACGCCGATTACAGTTCCGTCGTTGAGGGATTTCAGGGTTTGGCTTTTTGCTGCACTTACTGTTCCTGCAATTTCAATCACGTTCTCGTAAGTTTCCTTGCGGACAGTGTAGGTTTCGTTTCCGGCACTGTTTTTGGCGGCAACAATTTTTCTGGCAGAAACCAGCGCAACTAAAAGCACAGCCAGCCCAATCACAGTACCCGCAATTATTTTCTGTTTTTTTGAAAGCACGATTTTTTTCATTTTTTCTCACTTACAAACAAAAGTTTAACTTCGTTGTTAAAAATAATCTGATCAATGGCATTTATCAGCAGATTTATCTGAGCTTTTTCACGGTTGTTCACCGCGTCCAGATAGTCACTTTCAGTTATGATACCCTGCTTAAGCCAGTTCTCGCTGTCCTGGGCAAGGTTTTTGTACATATCATGTTCTTCAGAATAAGAGCGCTGGGTCCAGCGAAGATCCCCACGGGTTGTAAGTTTGGAAAGCACATCAGCCTCGTAATCATCAGCTGCACTTTTTACAGTGATTTCATCCACCTGCCGTTCCAATTCATCCTGCTTCTTGTCAATTTTTGCAAGCCGCCAGGTATTCGGAGTAAGGGCAAGTGAGAATGTGTAGACTGGATCAGTTTTTTTGCTGCCGTCTCTGGAGCTGTCAAATGGAAGAGCATTGCTGCCAGTTGGAAAAGAAACACCTGCAGAAGCAGAAATTCCATGCCAGTCAAAGGTAAGACCGCCGTCCACAGTGTCCGAACCTGAAGTAGACTCGTTGAATGTGTATCCGCCATAAGCCTTAAGTTCAGCCTTGTAGTCATAGCTTCGTTTAAGGTCGTTGATGTATTTTGTCCATTCAGAATTTTCTATTTTTGAATAATTTTCCCGCTTGTAGCTCAGAACATCTTCCATCCGCACATCGGGAATTTCAGAAGGCAAAAAGGCCATTACAGACTTGAAGGCTTCCTCACCTGCGGATTCCTGTTTTTCCCTGTCGGAATCACCACGGTCAAAAACTCTGTCATATTCAGCATCGCATTTTACCGCAAAAACCGCAGTCTCACGTTCCAGCTCGCGCTCAGCAATTCTCACATCACGGCGGTCACTCTGGCATTTTAAAAGCTTGGAACGATATGTGGAGCTGGTCTTGCTGTAGCCCTGAACTGTAAGCACCTTTAAATCCAGCTCGTCGTCGTGAAGGCTCACCCTTTTTGAAAGAACCGTGTTTGCATAGCCGTAGATTTTCTTTAAATTTTCGTAGAATTCTTTTTCAGCGGTGAGAGCCTGTTTTTCCATGTTGCGGACAGCCTCAGTATATGCACGTTCAGCTTCAAGCAAGGCCACATTTCTTTTTTCCTTTGCTGAAGTGATTATCCCTGTAGAAATTTTGAGTGAGCCGTTGTCCAGAAAAGTTCCGTTTTTTGAATCGTCAGTGTAGCCGCTTTGTTTTGTGATCGGCAGGCTTCCAGAAATTGTGGTGTCGTTTATCTGAGGCAGGGCAAGAGTGGCACTTGGAGAAAAGTTGTACTGGTTTCCGTTGGCCGAAGCCTGAATTTTTACAGTACCGGTGGAAAGGGTCAGGCTTATTCCATTGTTGATTTTTGCAGCATCGTAGCTTAAAAGTTTGCTCTGGGCTGTGAGAGTATGTTTTTGAAGCAGCAGGTCGTTTGCAAGGTAGCCCGAAAGAAGTTTTTCCAGTTTGGACTGTTCCGCTGATTTTTCTGAGGACGGTTCACCAGCATTCGCATTCATCATGCAAAAAAAGAGGAACACCGAAAATATGGCCGCAAATCTGATTCTCTTCATTTTCTCTCCGGATTTGTTTCTGTATATAGAATGACAAAAACAAAGAAAAGTTACAAGAAATGCGGGCGCCACCCCTAAAGGGGTCGGAGTATTCCAGGTTCCGCTTTCGCTTCATTGCTCCACTCCGTTTCGCAACGGCAAAAGCCGCCTTCCATGTTCCTGGCGCAAAAAAAATCCAGACAGCCAATGAGTTCAAACCTTCATCACCTGTCTGGTCATCAGTAATTACTAAATTGCATCAAAAGCCTGGGCAAGATCAGCAATAATATCTTCGTAGTGTTCAGTTCCGATGGAAAGACGAATCGTATTCTGGTAAATGTTCTGTTCTACCAACTCCTGATCATTCAACTCGGAGTGAGTTGTGGAAGCAGGATGAATTACGAGGGACTTAACATCAGCAACATTTGCAAGAAGACTGAAAATCTTCAGGTTGTCAATAAATTTCCATGCTTCATCCTTACCACCCTTAATGTTGAATGTAAAAATCGAAGCACCGCCTTCAGGGAAGTATTTTTCGTACAGAGCATGGTCAGGATGCTCACTTAAAGAAGGATGGTTCACTTTCTCAACCTTTGGATGCTTTGCAAGGAATTCCACAACCTTTTTAGTGTTGAATGCATGGCGTTCAAGGCGGAGAGAAAGAGTTTCCGCTCCCTGAATCAAAGTCCAGGCATTGAATGGTGAAATCGCAGCACCTTCATCCCTCAAAAGAATTGCACGGATATAAGTTACAAAAGCCGCAGGACCAACAGCATCAGGGAAAGAAACGCCGTGATAAGAAGGATTTGGATCAGCCACAGCAGGGAATTTTCCGTTTTTCCAGTTGAATTTGCCGCCGTCAACAATGATTCCACCAAGAGAAGCACCATGACCGCCAATAAACTTAGTTGCAGAGTGAACAACAATATCGGCACCATGTTCCAGCGGACGGATAAAATATGGAGTACCAAAAGTATTGTCAATAACAAGCGGAATCTCATGCTTGTGGGCAATTTCAGCCAGAGCATCAATGTCAGGAATGTCAGAGTTTGGATTTCCTAAAGTTTCAATGTAAACAGCCTTAGTATTTTCTTTAATTGCACCTTCAACTTCTTTAAGATTGTGGGCATCAACAAAAGTAGTCTCAACACCAAATTTGCTCAAAGTGTGCTTTAAAAGGTTGTAAGAACCTCCGTAAATAGTTTTCTGTGCAACAATATGACCACCAGCCTGAGCCAATGCCTGAATCGTATAAGTAATTGCAGCAGCCCCCGAAGCTACAGCCAAAGCCGCAACACCACCTTCAAGAGCCGCAATTCTTTTTTCAAGCACATCCTGAGTTGAGTTTGTAAGGCGTCCGTAAATGTTACCAGAATCTGCCAGTCCAAAACGGTCA
Organism: Candidatus Treponema equifaecale; assembly: GCA_018064905.1. GTDB lineage: Bacteria > Spirochaetota > Spirochaetia > Treponematales > Treponemataceae > Treponema_D > Treponema_D equifaecale. The sequence continues at coordinate 22,330 of JAGHUJ010000060.1, read as the reverse complement.
GCTGCGTGCTGTGCATTGTGAAAAACATAAGAAGTTGTCTGATAAATTGGTACTCCGCGGCTGTCTGATGCAGGGTCTGCCTGTTCCTGTCCAACGTGAAGCTGAAGTGTTTCAAAGTGAAGTTTATTTGTATTTGCCATAATTGTATCTCCTATTTTAGTTGGGGGAGAAGTCTCTCCCCCCGAGCGCACTTTGTTGCGCTCTCCCCACTCGCCTGGAGCTCCGCCCCAAACCCGGGATTTAAGTTAAAAAAATTAGTTTTGAATTGTGTCGCCGGAACCCGCCCAGAAAAAAGGCTTAACAGCCAGAAGAGATACAGAGGCACATGACGCCGTTACGAAAATTTTCGCGTACAAGCTTTTCAAAAAACTCAGTCATTTCAGTGCCTCCTTATGGATAGATATATTCCTAGCAACTCACTAGGTTTTTATGATAATTAAGTTATACACCCAATTACCTACTATGTCAATAGGAAAGAAAAAATATTTTTAAATTTTTAATTTGAATGTCGAGTTTTGTTTGTTGAAAAAGTTGTGCGGAACGCGAAGGCGCAGACGACTGAAATGCACTTTGAGCGGGCGCTTTAGCGCAAAGGATAGAAATTCCTTATCCGCTCAACCGTGCATTTTTAAGGCGGATGCAACTGGGAGTGCAGCACATTTTATATATATCTAAAACTCGAAATTGAGGGTATAAAAGAATTGTTATGGCAAATACATACAAGTGCAATTTCTGTAAAACCTGCAACGGACGGGGCTGTATAAGTCAACTTCCTGGAATGGGCGGAGTCAGCAACAACGAAAACTTTATCCTGAACTGTCAGGCCTGGGAAATTGTACGCAAACAGAACATAGAAAAAATCAGGGCATTTCTCTCAAAGCCGGTGGAAGAACGGATTCCACGAATTTCCATTGCGCCAATGACAGGAGCCGTGGAAAACATTGGTTTTGCAGACGAGGAAACCTATTATTCTCATATTATAACCGCAGTACACAAGGTTGGTGTTGGGCTTTGCATTGGTGACGGTCATCCTGATGAAAAATTAAAGTACGGAATTGAAGCCCTTAAGCAGATAAAAAAAATCGACACGGCGGCTGAAACTTCGGTTTTTATAAAACCTTATTCCAATGAAAAAATCTTTGAGCGAATTGAATGGACTGAAGGCTGTGCCAAAATAATCGGAATCGACATTGATGCATACAACATCAGGACAATGCGGGATAAGGTTCGTCTGGAAAAGAAAACGGTGCTGCAGCTAAAGGAAATCATGTCAAAAATTGGAGTTCCATTTGCGGTAAAGGGAATTTTTACAGAAGAAGACATTGAGCTTATAAAGGAACTCAAACCGGATATTGCCTACATTTCAAATCACGGTGGAAGAATAGAAACTCGAAGGGGAAGCTGTGCAGAATTTCTGGCAGAAAAAGGTTCAGAAATCAAGAACTATTGCGGTCAGCTGTGGATAGATGGGGGAATCAGAACTGCCATGGATGTTGCAACAGCTTTGGCATTGGGTGCAGACTGCGCACTGGTTGGACGTCCATTTGCCAGCGCATTATGCCACGGCGGCGGGGACGAGCTTTGCAAAAAAGTGCTGGAGCTGTCCCTTCTGGCCTATGGCTACTGAAATTTATTGATATAAATAAAGACAACGGGCACCGCTTTCACCCAAAATTGAGTAAATGCTTGCTGTTGGATTTTCCACAAAGCTTGCGGCACCGTAAATCATGTCAAAAAGATTTTCTTCATATTTATATTTGAATTCAGGGAACCCAATTTCCAATCCATGCTTTTCCTGAATGTATTTCTGAGCCTGTGAAATTGTGCAGACTTCATCAACAAGTCCATTTTGTTTGGCCTGTTTTGCGGTGTAGATTCTGCCGTCTGCCAATGACTGAACATCAGCCAGCTTCATTCCTCTGCTTTCTGCAACAATTTCTGTGAACTGCTCGTAAGCTTCATCTGCGATTGACTGCATGATGGCCTTCTGCTCTTCTGTCAAAACTGAATTGTAATTACCCATGTTTTTGTTCTTGCCGGCAGTGATTGTAGTCATCTTCACACCGATTTTTTTCATAAGCTCAGTTGCATCCACGCTCTGGCCGGCGATTACACCAATGGAACCGGTGAGACAGTTTCTGTTGGCAAAAATTACATCAGCAGCACAGCCAATATAGTAGCCTCCGCTGGCAGCCAGTGAACCAAAATAAGCATAGACTGGACGTTTTGTTTGTTCCTTATAGTTCAGCAATGCAAGGTATGTTTCATCAGACTCGTAAACAGTTCCTCCAGGAGAATCAATTTTAAGCAGAATTCCCTGATTTTTACTGTCGCCTGCAGCTTTTTTAATCTGCTTCATCACCCATTTCTGATTGTAAGTTCTGTTTGCTTCAGAAATCACACCGTTAATGTTTATTACAGAAATGTATGGGCCAGAAACTTTTTTTGGATTTTCATTTGGATTACTTCCAGAAGCCATTGAGAAAAGTTTTCCGAGTCCGCCAAAATCCTCGTCATCAAAATCAATTTCTTCTCCATTTATCTGAATCGAAGAAGAAAACTTTGGAGTATTTTTTTTAGAAACTCCAGAAACAATCAGACTAAGAACAGCGGCTGCAACAATAACACCAAAAACGATTTTTCCGTTAGTTTTTTTCATTTTTATTCTCCGTCATGGGCAACATAAAAATCAGCAGGCTTAAGCACACCTGTTTCAAATGCCATCCGTTTTAGATCAATGTAGGCCTTTGTATAACTAAGGTACATATATGGAGTAAGCCAGATAAAGCCGATTCCAAAGCTCAGCAAACTCAAAAAAATCCAGCCGATAAAACTCAATCCAAGGCAGAACAAATCAGACTTGTGGCCTTTTGTCATAATTTTGCTTATGTTCATGGCTTTGATTGCACCAATTTCAGGATTTTCAGCAATTACCCAGAACATCATTGAATAGCTGATTCCTTTTACAATGCCCGGAATCAAGAACAGCAAAGACCAGAGCGAAGTCCACAAAACGAACCAGAATGTACCCAGGATAGCATTGAGCCAGCTTTCAAAACCTGCTATAAAATCAGAAAATGAAATTGCTTTTCCTTCAATAAATTTAAAATACATCTGAAGCTGAGCCACCAGAACAATACCAGAAATTCCAGATGCCACAAGCTCAATAACAGAATTAACTGCACCCGCGCTTCCAACAGCAGCAGAAACGACCAGCGAAACCAATGTAACAAGACAAGGCACCTTCCAGCGATTTTTTAGCAATGAACGGGCCTCAGTTTTATAATTTTTTGAATCAAACATAATTTATTCTAGCACAAAGCAACCGGAAAGACACCACAAAACAACTCTTGTGGCATTACCATTCAAGTATTAAAATGGGAATACTATGACAATTACACTTAAAAACAGCAACTACGAAGTAGTTCTCAACACACACGGTGGCGAAATCAACTCGTTCCGCTCGGTAAAAAACGGTACACAGTACGTATTTGAAGGCCCTGAAAGCGTTTGGAAATTCCACGCTCCAGTATTGTTCCCACATGTTGGACGCATCAAGGACGGTTTCTACAACTACAACGACAAGGAATATCACCTTGTAAACAACGGTATGAGCCGCGACATGGAACACAAAATCATTGAACAGACAGAAACTTCTGCAACTTTTGAACTTACAGAAAATGCAGAAACTGCAGACAAGTTCCCATGGAAGTTCAGCCTCAAGACTCACTACGAGCTCAAAGACAATGGCCTCATCTTCACAACAACTGTAACAAACACAGACTCAACAACAATGCTCTTCTCTGTTGGAAGCCACACTGCTTTCTGCTGTCCAAGAAACACAGATCCAAAAGGCACAACAAATGCTGACTATCAGTATGAATTTGAACAGAGAGAACCACTTACAACTGTTCTTTTGAACGACGCAGCACAGCTTGCAGTTGATGAAGAAGGAACAGCACCTTGCACAAAACCATACGGTGAAAAAGAAGCAGGAATCATTCCAATCAACGCTGAAGGATTTGGCAACGGTCACTTCTTTACAGCTTTCAAGTCAAACTGGGTTGGTCTCCGCAACAAAAAAGACAACAGTTTGATTAAAGTAAACTGTGCCGGATATCCTTATGTAATGGTTTGGCAGGGCGGAAACGGAGCTGCTGGTAGCGAAGGAAACGGCTTCAACTGTATCGAACCATGGTACGGTACTGCAGATGCTGAAAACACAGAACACGAATGGGAAGAAAAAGCTGCATTGATTTCTCTTGAACCAGGAAAATCATTCACAGCTGACCAGTCTATTACCATCGAGTAATTTACAGGTACTTTTCTTCAAATTCTTTTGCGGGTATTGCTCTGGAATAATGGAAGCCTTGGAACAAGTCGCAGCCCATTCTTTTAAGCATATCCCGCTGTTCTTCTGTTTCTACACCCTGGGCAGCAACCATCATTCCCAGTTCCTTTGCCATGGAAATCATTGAGCTTAAGATAATCTGGCTTCGTTCAGAAAGTTCGTCGGTCTTTAAAAAGTCTGAGGAAATCTTGATAACATCCAGCTTGTAGTCCTTAAGCATGTTCAGGCCGGAATATCCAGAACCAAAATTGTCTATTGTAATTTTAAAACCTTCTTCCTTAATCTTCTCAAACATATTATGGCCTTCTTCAAAATCATCAATGATGGCCGTTTCCTGAACTTCAAACAAAAGCTTTTCCGGATCAACTCCGTAGCGTCGAACAATATCCTTAAAGAACATCAAATTATCAATGTAATATCTGTCCTTGTGAGAAATATTCAGACCAATAAACGGAATTTCCTTTCCTTGATGCATCCAGTCAGAAATCAGCTGAGCCGTCTTTTCACACATATACATATCCAGACGATACAAAAGTCCTGTTTCTTCAAGAACATCGATATATTCAGGGGGATAAATCATTCCTTGCGTTGGATGGTTCCATCTTGAAAGAATTTCACCACCACTGCATTTACCGTCACTTCCAAAAACAGGCTGAATGTAAACTTCAAACTGGTTTTCCTGAAGGGCAGCCTCAAATTCATTTACAATATTTTTTTCTGCCAGCAGCTTGTCCATAAGAGTTGAATCATACCAGGCAAACATCTCATGGTAGTTATCTGAAATTGTATCCATGGCCATCTTGGCTTTGTCGAACATGACCTGAACATTTTCCTGCAGGTTCTGAACCTCATAAATACCGGCAGAAATTGCCATGTGGTATGCAGAATTTTCAGCAATTTGTCTGAGCAGCATAAAGGCATTTACAAAATTTTCTTCCTTAAAATCCTCTTTTTCCATGAAAATTGCAAATTTATCATCATTAAGGCGACCGTTGATATTTTTTTCATGGCTGAAATTCTTCATCAGATGGCCTTGTCTTCTCAAAACCTCATCGCCAATGGCTTCACCAAAAATATCATTTATAAGCTTAAAATCCTTTATGTTTGAACACATCATAATCGGATGCTTGAATTTGCCTGCTGCCAGCTGCTTCTCAATTTCATTAAAAAAGCCGGTTCGGTTGTAAAGCCCCGTAAGTTCATCGTGATTTGCAACAAATTTTTCATGGGAGAGCTGGTTCACCTCTTCCGTCTTATCTGAAATTTTAATGTAGGAACCAACAGAAACTTCGTCCATTCTAAGCTCCTGATATTCCACCTTAAGATGAAGAACAATTCCTTCAATATCGATATCCAGATTCTCCCTGTAGTTTTCCAGAAATTTCTTTCTGAATTCCATAGGTGACTCACGGATAATGCCAGTTTCAGAATTAAAGAAAGCCTTTGCAGCGTTGTTCTGGTATACGACTTTTCCCTCATAATCAAAGTGAATTACAGCATCAGAAATCGAATCGTTTACAATGCTCAGCACGCTTGTAACCAGCATGTTCTGGAACGTGAACACAGTATAATAGGAAATAAACAAAGCCAGCACACCGTAGAGCATAATGGAAAAATCCACCGGAAGATTAAAGGAACGGCTCAGAAGATTTGCCAGAATAATGAAGAAATAGGCCACAAATGAGGCGATGTGCTTGTTCTTGTAATATCTCGGTGCCTTGATCGCATGGTAAACAAAAACAATCAAAGTTGAGACGATCATAAGATAGCACAGAATATTGTGGAATAAGTAGAATGGCTTTGTCTGCATTCCCCAGTAAGATTCAGCATTGTTTGTGAAGCATTGAACAATATCGTAGGAATGGTGGGTGAAAATATTCACAATCATTGAAATGGAATCAATGAATACAAGAACCACCAGAACGCCGTCAGTTCGTCTTCGTCTAGGCATATTTGCCGCAAAGTAAGCCGCAAACTGCAGCATTGCAAAATCCAGCCAGACAATACAAATTCTAAAAATATTGTTAAAGATCAATGCCGTCAGGTAATAGTCCGACATCAAAAAAAATTCATAGCTTACAGTAGAAATCAGACCTATTGAAATCGGAAAAATAACGAATCTTTTCTTTTCAATTTTGGACTTCCAGATTTTGTAGCCCACAAGAAACAAAAACAGAAAGGAAAGAAGAGAAATACCAGCATAGCAATAAATATAGAAATCCATTTATTTTTCTTCCCCCACAAATACAAATTTCTGCTCAAATTCCTTGACCGAAATCGGTTTTGAAAAGAGATAACCCTGGAAATAGTCACAGCCCGCATTCTTTAAGAATTCAACATTTTCCACAGTCTCAACACCTTCTGTGATTACCTTCATTCCAAGCTGCTTTGCCATACTTATGATTGAAGTGATGATTTTTTTACTGCGCTCAACATTCTGGGTTTTTTTGAGGAACACCATGTCGATTTTGAGAATATCCATGGAAATATTGTTCAGCATGTTAAGTGATGAATATCCAGAACCAAAGTCGTCCATCTCAATGCTGAATCCATATTCCTGAAGCCGCTTTAAAATAGAAGTATGAAGCTTGATGTCGTGCATGAAAACAGTTTCAGTTATTTCCAGCTTAAGCTTTGCCGGTGAAATTCCGTAACGATCAACAAGTTCAGTAAAGGTTTTGTACAAATCCAGGTGATAGAAGTCCTTTGCAGAAATGTTTACCGCAATGTGCATGTCTATTCCCTGAGCTTTCCAGCGTGCTAACTTTTCAGCGGCTCTTTCCCAGATGAATTTGTCCAGATGGTAAAGATATCCGGCATTTTCCAGAATCGGAACAAAGGAAGCTGGTGAAATCATACCTTTTTCAGGATGAATCCAGCGAACAAGAGCCTCAGCACCTTCTGCCTTTTCAGTATCGCTGGAAATTTGTGGCTGAAGATACATTTCAAACTGATTTTCAGTCAATGCAGTTTTAAATGCGCTTACAATGTTCTTTTCTTCTATAAGGTGATCCAGAAGCGAAGTATGATAATAGACCAGAGAGCATTCAAAGTCATTCTTGATGCTGTGCAAAGCCAGATTTGCCTTATCATACATGGCAACAACGCTTTCATAAGGATCTGAAATCTCATAAATTCCCAGCTTTATCTTAATCTTATAGTTCAGGTCGTTTGTAAGAACATTGATTTTTTCCGTGTTCTGAACAGCCAGATCAGCATTGAAATTTTCTTTTCGAATCAGCATGGCAAATTTATCACCGGAAATGCGTCCGTGAATGCACTCAGGATATTTTGCTTTTGTCAGAAGCTCAGCCTGCTTTTTAAGAACTTCATCTCCAAAATTTGTACCAAACAAATCGTTCACCAGCTTAAAGTTCTCAATGTCAGAACAAATCAAATACCGGGGAACTTCAGGTGAAGCCTTAATAATTTTTTCAACTTCAGCAAAGAAACAGGAACGGTTGTAAAGTCCGGTCAGAAGATCGTGTGTAGAGCGGTATTTTTCTTCGTTGAGTTCATTTATTTCTCTTGTAATGTCCTCAATAAGAATAAAGTAGCCCAGACTCTTTGAATTTGTATCTTTCATTGAATGGAATTCTTCAGAAAGAACATATTCCTTACCGCCAGCAGTAATAGTTATGTCCCGCAGAATCAGTTCCTTTTTTTGAAGCAGAAGCTGAGCCAGTTCCAGTTCCGCATCCAGCTCTTTTGGAAAATATTTTTTTGCAGTTATGTTGGCAAAAATACATTTTCCGTGGGAATTAAAACAAAGTACGCCGTCTGCAAGATTTTCAGAAATAACAGAAAGCAGCTTTGATTCTACGGCCCTCGGAATAGAATAGAATGTAAAATACGAAGCGCTTACAGAGAAAAGTCCATAAGTCAAAATCGAAATATCCAGCTTGTGCTTAAAGATAAGGTAAAGTCCGTCTACAATTACGATAAAAATCAGGATTGCAAGAATAAGCGCATACTTGTGTCTGTAGAACTTTGTTGACGTCATGAGCTTTTTTGTAAGTCCGTAGATGATCAGACCAACAAGCAAATAGCAAAGTACAAGATGAACAGTAAAGTACACATTGTAGGTCGGAATCCAGCAGTAGAATTTTCCGTCCTGAAAATACTCATTCAAACTGAAGGCGTGAGCGTTGAACACATTTGTTGTAAGTGAAATCGTGTCCAGAATCGCCAGCACACGGGCAAAGTATCTGAAACCACGGACAGTTTTAGCACCAAGAGGCGTGTCCGTAAAAAGAAACAGATAGTCCACAAAGAACAGCAGAAGCCAATGAACGCTGGAATAATAGGCGCCGCTGATAAAAACAGAAGTATTGTAGCTGAACTTTAAAATTGAAAGAACATATAAAATAGTGGTAAAAACGGCGAAAAAATTCAGCTTGTAGAGACTGCGCTTTATCTGGGAATCACGTCTGCGCAGATAAAAACAGCATGTGCACATTACGGCTACCATCAATGCGGCAAAAATAATAAAAATCAGCCTGAACATGCACACTCCTACAAAAAAATCAGATGATAAAGAAAAAAAGACTTTACCGTATCATCTATTATATTGTAGAAGTTTTCATAATGCCATTAAATTTTTTCAAAAAGTCTTAAAATATTCTGAAAAAATCGATGGGATGCGCTGCTACAACCGCTTCATTCTGTCATCAGGACATTTTTCAAAATATTCAGCAAGCCGTTTTCGGGCATCTTCATTGTCAGAAGCATTTATCATGGAAGACTGAAAATAATGCCCAAAGCTGAAATTCAGACAGTAAAAAGCAAAGAATCTCTGAAGCCGGGTTTTCCAGAATTCCTTAGGCTGAAACCTTTCCACATCCAGAATAAAATCCAACCCCAGCTGAAGTGCATCAAAGCATCCGGCATCATCTTTACACTCGCCACTAGCAATTCTCAACTTTCTAAATATCCACGGTTTCTGTGCCGCTGCCGTAGCGATCATTATTCCCGCAGCATTTGGAGCAGCCTTTTTTGCTGCTTCAAAACTTGCAGCATCCTTAACATCACCATTCAGAACAACAGGGATTTGAGGAAACTTTTCTGCCAGATGCTGAACCGCAGACCAGTCGCTGTGACGGCTGTGCTTTTGTTTTTGCGTACGGGCGTGCAGAGTCAAAAGCTGAACCCCTTCATCAATGAGCATCTGACAAAAATTGTGGAGTTTTTCCTCAGTATATTCTTCGTTTCCAAGCCTCAATTTTACGGAAAGCCTTTTTTCGCGGCTGCCATCTTTTGCGGCATTCACCAGCTCCGACTTAACAGCACGAACCATGGCCGCAGTTTCTTCAACAGGTTTAAGCATCCACGCAATTCCAGCACCAGTCTTAGCAATCTGTGGAGCCGAGCAGCCCATGTTCAAATCAACACCAAGTCCATTAAGCTGAGCCACAATTCTTGCAGCAGCTGCCATTTTTTCTCCACTTTTGTCCGTAAGCTGCCACACAAGCTTTTCCGGTTCAGGTCCATCAAAAAGATAATATTTTTCCCAGGGACCATTGTTCAAAAGTGAAGAGGCATTTATCATCTCGTTAAAATATTCATCACAACCGCCAAATCTTCCAACCAGATTTCTGAATGCCTGATGCGTGATTGCATCCATTGGAGCAAGGTAAAGTTTCATTTTATTCTCCGGCATCTTCAACAGCCCCGGCTTTTCTTGAATTTTCTTCTAAATATTCTGCAAAAATCTGCGCCGCCATTCCACAAAGTTCAGGACAAGGCCGCTTTTTGTAGTATTCGGCAGTACGCTCTTCGCTGACAGGTTCACTTACCTGATGGGAATCAGCCTTCCCACATTTCTGCAAATTTTCAGAAGTTCCCATTGGTACAAGTCCCAAAAGCTCCCTGCAGATTATTGAACCGTTCTTTTCCCGGAATTTTGCAGCCAGTTCCTGCCCCACCTTGTAGATTGCATCCTTAGATTCTTTGTCCCCAGTGGCTTTTCCCATCTGCATTCCAAGACAGAACATAATTCCATTCACGGTTCCGCAAATTTCACGCATACGGCAGGTTCCAGCACCAAAAGGCTGTGCCATACACATAACCGAAGTCTTATCAAAGCCCAGTTCCTCAGCAAAAACTTCAACCACAGACTGCGTGCAGTTCAATCCAGAAAGAAAATTATTTTTTGCCCGTTCAAAAGCGTCCTTAGCATCAATCATAATTTCAGAATACCATTATTTTGTGATAAAATGAATGTGTAGGCAAATTATTAAAAAATATCAATAAACTGAAAGTCTAAAAAAGGGGACGCAGGGAAAAAAATTAAGGAGGAACCAGCAGCGACCAGAGCGAAGCGATTGAGGCGCGGAAGCTGGGGGTACCTTGATTTTTTTACCGTCGCTGGGACCCGTTTTTTGGACTATTTATTATACTTTTATGATTATTAATTTTATGCAAAAAATAAAATTTGGTGACATTCTTGTTTTTCTCATTGTACTTGCCTCTGGCATTTATTTTTTTTACAGAACCGGCACCAGCTATGGCCAGAAGGTTTTTGTTCACACCAGCGACAATGAATACGAATATTCTCTTAATGAAGACGGAATTTATAAGGTTGAAGGCGACATTGGAATCACAACCTTTGAAATAAAGAATAAGCGCGTGCGGGTTTTGGATTCACCTTGTCCAAACAAAATCTGCATAAATCAAGGCTGGGACAATGTTCTGGTCTGTATGCCGAACCAGGTGGTGATTGAAACAATGAGCAATGAGGAAGGATTCGATGCGGTTGCAAAATAGAAATCAGATAGCTTATCTTGGTGCCCTTGCACTGCTTTTTTCCTATGCAGAAATGATTCTTCCACGGTTTGTGCCATTTTTAAGGCTGGGTTTAGGAAACATTCCGATTCTTCTGGCACTTAACCTGAGCTTTCCATCATTTCTGATTCTGGAACTGCTAAAGTCCTTTGCGGCTTGTCTCACGGCTGGAACACTTTTTTCTCCATTTCTGATTATTTCAGTTGCTCAGTCACTGGCCAGCGGAATCCTGATGTATGGCTTGAACAAAATCAAAGGCGGGTGGATAAGTCTCTACGGAATTTCAATTTTAGGTTCTGCTGCCAGCTCCATAGTACAGCTCTTTTTGAGCGCACTTTATCTGGGGCGTGGAACCTATTCTTTTGCTGGAATAATGCTGCTTTTTTCAATTTTTTCAGGAATCGCCACCGCCTTTGCAGCAAGCAAAATTGAATTAAAGAGTGAATATAACTACCGTTCGTTAGATGAATCCATATCTTTAAATCATTCGGAATCTCCCCAGAACAAACTATCGTTCGTTAAAAAATATGCCAAATTTCTGAAGCTTTTCTTTATTCTTGCTGCTGTAATTCTTGTGTTCATGAATCAGAATATGCACATTGCCTGCGGATTTGTGCTGCTTGCCTTTATCTTTCAGAAGATTTCTGGCCGGCGGCTTCTTTTGCTTCCGTATCTGGGACTCTGGCTCTTTGTAATCATCAGCTGCATAATCTCACCTGCGGGACGTGTCCTTTTTGAATTCCACGGATTTACAATCACAAAAACCGCACTGGAAATCGGCATTCTAAAGGCTTTAAAACTGACAGCGGCAGCCTCACTTTCGCAGACTGCCGCCGGAATAAAATTTTCTACAAATACGCTGGTTGGGTTAACGCTGGCATACTTCAATCAGCTGTGCCAGACCTTCAAAAACACCCCAGGCAACATATTCACCAAAATAAAAACTATGCTCCAATAAATAACAAAAAAAGCTTTATCTGCAAATTCAATTGTAGTTCCAAAAAGTGGGTCCCAGCAACGGAAAAAAAGCCAAGGTATCCCCCAACCTTCGCGTCTCAATCGCTTTGCTCTGGCCGCTGTTGGTTCCCCCTTAACTTCTTTTTCCTGCGTCCCACTTTTTTGGAACCACTATATTTGAGTAACTCTGTCTGCTGCAGCATCAAGGAAGTCGCTTTTTAGGGATTCTACTTCGCCTTCGTCAATTGCGCGGCTCATTTCTTCACTGATTGGGATTTTGGCCAAAAGCGGAATTCCGTAGTCCAATGCGATTTTTTCAACATTGCTTTCACCAAAAATCTTGATCTGGCGGTCACAGTCCGGACACTGAACATAGCTCATGTTTTCAACAAGCCCAAGAACAGGAATTTTCATCATTTCAGCCATTTTAACAGCTTTTTCAACAATAACGCGAACCAGCTGCTGAGGTGAAGACACAATGATGATACCGTCCACAGGCAAAGACTGGAATACAGTCAAAGGAACATCACCGGTTCCAGGTGGCATATCCACGAACATAAAATCCACGTCCTTCCAAACAACGTCAGTCCAGAACTGTTTTACGGCACCTGCAATAACAGGACCACGCCACAGAACAGGATCAGTCTCATGTTCAAGAAGGAAATTCATACTCATAAGCTGAATTCCCGATTTTGTTGTAACAGGATAAATTGCTCCAGAAGCATCACCCATGGCCTTTTCTTCAGCAACACCAAAAGATGTAGGAATTGAAGGACCAGTAATATCAGCATCAAGAACAGCAGTCTTAAATCCTCTCTGACTCAATTTTGCAGCCATAAGGGCAGTTACAAGGGACTTACCAACGCCACCTTTTCCGGAAACGATACCGATAACTTTTTTTACGCAGCTGCTTTCCCTAAGTTGAACTCTCAAATCCTTTGACTTGCAGTTAGAAGAACAAGTCGAACAGTTGTGTGTGCAATTTTCAGCCATAAAAATACCTCATTTTAAAGATAAACAAATTAAAAGCAGAAGTCAAATTTTAGATTTTCAGGGCGTGCCCACTCCTTCGCTTTGCTCAGTCGGGTCGGGCTTTTCAGGGCTAACGGTATTTTTGCTCCGCAAAAACACGCACTTCGTGCCCCTTACAATCCCTCACGCATCCGCCGATACTATACTTATGAAATATACAGCAGCATTAATCGGAACAGGCCGAATCGGCTTTACATTAGGCTTTGACAAAAAACGGGAACAACCAGCCAGTCACACAATGGCTTTGCTTGATAATAAAAGCATAAATTTAATCGCAGCCGCCGACACAAATCAGGAAAATCTCCAGAAATGGCAGAAATATGTAAATAAAAATTCGCACCAATCAAAACCAGCACAAATTTTCAATTCTTCAGACGAACTTTACAAAAACGTAAAGGATCTGGACATAATCACAGTTGCAGTAAATGAAGAAAGTCATATGGCAGAATGTATCAAGGCAATTGAATACAAACCAAAACTGGTAATTCTCGAAAAACCAGTTGCCCTGAATTCCGAAGAAGCAAAGAAAATAGCAGAATGTGCCGCAAAAAATGGCGTACCAGTAATGGTAAACCACGAACGAAGATTTGCAAAAGATTATCTTGCAGTCCGAAACTTAATGGATCAAATCGGCGACATTCAGACCGTAACCGCAGAACTGGATTCAGGCCTGAGAGTCTACGGAAAAGAATTTGAAAAAGACGGAACCTATTCACTTCTCCACGACGGCACACATCTGGTAGACATAGTGCAGTTTCTTCTGAATGATGAACTAAAAAATCCAACCGTCATAGGAATTTACAAAGACGAAAAAAACATTGTAAGAAATTTCACAGCCCATTACAGCACGGAAAAAATTCCAGAAATTACAATAAAGATGAGCGGTCGCAGCAAATTCTTTGAATTCAGAATTGAAATTTTAGGCACTCTTGGAAAAATCATCGTAGGAAACGGAATTCACGAATTCTATTTGAGAAAAGAATCAAAATTATACACAGGATTTTATTCACTTACGCCACAAAAGCTGAAGCTTCCCAAAAAAACAGGATATTTTTCAGGAATGGTTCAAAACGCAGTGGATTTTCTTGAAGGCAAAAGCGAACTGGTTTCTCCACTGAAAGACGCAATCAAGGACCTTCAGGTGCTGGAAGAAATCAAAGCAAAATTCTAAGGGGTACGGATAGAATTAGATTTTTTTTGCTTTCTATTTAATTCTTATATTTTTCATCTATTGCGGAAATAATTCTGTTTACGGCTTCAAGATCGGAGGCAGAAAATTTCCGCATTTTTTTTGCCATTTCTATTACTTCTGGAGAAAAATCTTCTATTTGTGTAGAAACACCCTTTACAAGATAATCCAAAGAGACATTTAGAGCCGTCGAAATTTTTTGAGCTATTTCCAGATTCGGAACAGTAGGCAGACCAACATTATATTTTCCAAGAGTACTTAAGCTTATACCTGACATACGAGAAAACTCTTTTAATGAAATACCCTGATAATTTAGTTCTTCCCTAAAGTTCTCTGAAAATCCCATAAGTTAAAAATATGCCATTAAAGGCAGTTTTTGTTGAAAAACTATAAGGTATGGTATTTAATTTCAAAAAGATATAAAGTTTTATAGTTTTGTAAATAAATTCACCAAAATTTATATTTACGAGGTCCTTTCATGAAAAAGAGTTTATGGTTTATTTCACTAATGACAGTGCTTTCTATTTACATCTTTAGCTGTTCTACAGAAACAGAATATGTCTATGAAGAAAGCATTTCCCTAAAATCTATGCCGACTAAAACTGAATATTTTGTCGGTGACACAATTGATTTTGCAGGCTTATGTATAACTTCAGTTGCAAAAAATGGTAAAATCACAGAAATTTCATCTGAACAATACGCAATTGAACCTGCGAATGGAGCAGAGCTTTTAGAAGCCGGAGAAATTCCTGTAACTATTACTTTTGGAAAAAGGACTTTAAGTTTCAATATTCAAGTCCACAATGTAGAAAATTCAAGACTGTTCATAACATCTGTTCCAAAATCTGCCTACTATGTAGGAGAAAAGCTTGATCTTTCAAATCTGAAACTTGCAATTCTAAAAAATGACGGTTCGACAGAAAATGTGGAGTCGTTTATTTCAGAACCGGCAGAGGGAACTGTTCTCCAAAAAACAGAAACTGGAAAACAGAGCGTAAAAATTTCAGCAAGTGATTTGGAATATAATTTTGATATTTCAATCTACGAAAAATCCCTCAGTAACATTTATATCAAAACTGCAGCAAAGCGAACAGAATATTTTGAGGGCGAAAAACTTGATCTTTCAAATCTAGTAATCGAAGCAGCTTTTAATGACAATTCGACAGAAGTAATTTCCGACTATACTGTTTCTCCAGAAAACAGAAGTGATTTAAATGAAATCGGAGCAAAAACAATTGAAATTTCATATCTCGACAAAAAAACTTCATTTGAAATAAATGTGAAAAAAAACATTGTCGAAAGAATTGTATTGAAGTCTGCGCCTTCGAAAACATCATATTATGCTGGTGAAAACCTGAACCTCTCAGGACTTCAGATTGAAGCTCTCATGAGCAATGGAACAGCAAAAATCGTGCCGGCAGATAATTTTACTACAAGCGTTGAAGATGGTACGGAACTTTCCGAAACTGGAAAAATCATTATTGATGTTGAGTATGAAAACAAATCCGTTGATTTCCAAATCAGTGTCTACGACGTTCTTTTGAGCAACCTATATTTAAAATCTCTTCCAAAAACAATGAACTATTACACTGGAGATAAACTCAATCTGACAGGATTAGTGCTGGAGGCATCATTCAATGATGGACACACGGAAATTGTAAAAAATTACATTTGTGAACCGAGTGAAAATACCTCATTAGAAAAAAATGGAAGTGAAACTATAAAAATCAAATATCTGGATAAAGAAATATCTTTTGATGTTTCAGTTGTAAATTCAATATTCATGTTTACTTCGCAGCCAAAGAAGTCAAGTTTTCCTTTATATTCAGAAGACCAAAAGCTTTCAGCTCAAGTCTTTGCTGAAGGAGACGGTACGATAGTTTTTGCCTGGTACAGAAAAAATCCAAATGAAACAGATTTCACAAAATTTTACGAATCAGAACCATTAGAAGTTGAGTTTGGAAAAATCTACACAACAGAGGCAATCTTACCAAAAAATGATTATGTAAAGGCAGAATACAAATGCAAGGCAACAATAACAAAGGAAAATTCTGAAAAGTCGGTTGAATCTGATACTGTTGTAGTTGAGCAGAAAGTAGAAACGGGATTGGCGAGTGTTTATATTGATACAAATGACGGAAGTGAACTTATAAATAAAGACGATAAAATCATATCAACAGTAAGAATTCTTGATACAGATGGAAAAGAATTATTAAATGATTCTGAAACGACATTCAGTGGAAGAGGAAATTCAACTTGGGGTCAGGCAAAAAAACCTTATAAAATAAAACTAAGTAAAAAAGCATCTCTATTTGGTATGCCAAAACATAAACAATGGATGCTGATTGCAAATTATCTTGATATGTCTTTTATGAAAAATGAGATGGCATTTTATTTAAGCAATCAATTAGAAATGGATTGGACTATACATGGAAAATTTGTAAATCTCATAAAAAATAATCAATATATAGGACTTTACTGGCTCGGTGAACAAATAAAAGTTGATGAGAATAGAGTAAATATAAATGAAGAAAATGATTATCTTATCGAAATGGATGTTTATTTCGACGAAAATTGGAAATTCAAATCAGCAATAAGAAATATGCCATATATGATAAAAAATGATGACAATATGAAGGAAGAAAAACTTGAAACTTTACAAACAAAAGTTAATGCTATGGAATCCGTCATTTATGATGGAAATTTTCCATACACAGATTCTTCAAAAACAACTTATGAGCAAACTTTCAATAATATGATAGATGTTGACTCAATGGCAAAATTCTATCTTGTAAATGAAATTATGCTTAATGGTGAACTTGGACATCCTAAAAGTTGCTATTTTACTTTTGACAATACAAATAATATTCTTAAAGCTGGTCCTGTTTGGGATTATGATTGGGCGGGAGCCTCAACATCAACCGCTTTAGCTTTAAAAAATACAATTTACTATGATGCATTATTCAAAACAAAAGAATTTAACGATAAATTAAACGAGTTAACACAAAAACTTACAACAGAAGGTGTATCTAATCGTATTTTAGAATTAAAAACTGAAATTACTAACGGGGTAGCATTTGATGGAATAAAATGGGGAACAACAAATAGAAATCCTGTTGGTGACGCAAAAACAAATTGGAATGAATATGTTGAATATCTTGAGAATTGTATAAACACAAGACTTTCTGCTATAAAAAATATGAATTTTGAAACAGAATATAGATTATCTCAATAATATGAATAGCCGTCACATTGACGACAAAAGAACACTACTGTATATTTAAAGCAAGAAAGCACCGCTTCATAAGTGGCTAGCTTCCGTACGGCTAAAAAGAGAAGCCTACTTCAACCAACCACGGGAGTAGGCTTTTTTTTGCTTTCAATCTATTTCTTGAAATATGTCAGCACGTCAATAATCAAACCTAAAATCATGACACAAAGTGCCAGTTTTTCATAAGTCGTCATAATGCGGCCTCCAATTCAAATTTAAATCGGAAGCTAAGCCACCCAATCGGCGGTGCCGCGTTTTTCAACGCAGTTTAATTTTACCCTTTTTATTTATAGTAGTCAATTTTATTATACTGTATTTATTTTCCATACTGAATTCTTCCCCCAATAATGCTACAATAAGCCTATGAACGTGCTTATTCTTCAACCACCAATTGTTCAGTTGAATACTGCCTATCCTAGTGGGGCTTACCTTTCTGCCTTTTTTAAAAAGCTTGGCCATCAGACTAAATGGATGGATCTTAGCCTGGAACTTTATTACGAAATTTTCTCCAGATCAGGACTTACAAAGCTGTTTTCTTTATGTTCAGAAAAGGCGCTTAAACTTGCTGATGAAGCCGACAAAAAAGGTGACGAGTCCACCAGTTTCAACTTGCGCAGATATGTTTCTCAGCAGAAGCTTTGGATTGAATGGATAGACTTCATTACAGCGATTCTCAGACCGGGAAAATCAGGTGTTAAAAATGAAGAACTAACGATAGTTAGTGGATATGAAAATGCCCACCGCTTTGTCTTTGGAGCACATGTTCCCCGCGGCAACAGAATGGAAAATTATCTGGAAAATCTGGATCACCAGCTCACAACGGATGATGCACGATATCTGGCAAGTTATGCCCTGGCAGATCTGGCAGATTTTATCACAGCAGTCTTTGACGAAAACTTTTCCCTTGTGCGTTATGCTGAAAGCCTTACAGTAAACGAATCAACTTTTGCACAGGTAGAAAAAGGAGCAGACAACCCGATTCTAAAGCACTTCTACCAGCCTCTGTTGGAACGACTCTTTCTGAACGACTCGGATATCAATTCCTCATTCCTCATTCCTAATTCCTCATTGGTCCTGATTTCCATTCCATTTGCAGGAACCTTCGCCGCAGCTCTGGCAACAGGTCGCTTCTTCAAACAGAACTTTCCAAAATCCTACATCAGTTTTGGCGGCGGCTTCGTAAATACTGAACTTCGCCACACAACAGAACCGGCTCTGGGAAAATACTGCAACTGCATCAGCTATGACCGTGGTTACGCCAGCTATAAAACCCTGCTGAATTTTCTGGAAGAAATTAAGCCAGATACAGGAAACGCTCAATTTTCCACTTTCAATATTCCAGCAATCTACAAGCTCAGACAATTTAAACAAACTAACGATAGTTTATCATCACCGTCTGATTCAGTCACAACTAACACTTCTTCTATAACGGAACCAGCCTCGGAAACGGCAGAAGATCTTTCCTACGAAAAGCAAATGACTCAAACCATAATTCCGGATTTTTCTGACATAGATTTCACCAGATATCCGCGCCTCATTGACGACACAAATCCAATGCACAGACTTTGGTCAGACGGTGCCTGGATAAAAGTCTATATGGCTCACGGCTGCTACTGGCATAAATGTGCCTTCTGTGATGTTACTTTGGACTATGTATGCGGATATTGTCCAACTAACGTTAGTAAGTTATATGAGAATCTTCTTGAACAGTGCAAACAAAAAGGCGTATATGGAATCCATTTTGTTGACGAAGCCATGCCTCCAGCAATGATGGTTGAATTTGCAAAGGAAAACTTAAAGCACGGTTCACCAATTACCTGGTGGGGAAATGTCCGCTTCGAAAAATATTTTACCAGAGATGTGGCTGATTTTCTTTCAGCAGGCGGTTTAATCGGAGTTTCTGCCGGTCTTGAATCAGCCACAGGAAACGGTCTCAACGCAATCCACAAGGGAACAGACCTGGAATCAATTGTGGGCGCCTGCTGTGCATTCAAAGAAGCCGGAATTCTGGTTCACGCCTACATGATTTACGGCTACTGGTGGGAAAAGCCTGAAGACCTGATGAATTCAATGGAAACTTTACGGCAGTTCTATACAAACGGACTTTTAGATTCCTGTTTCTGGCACAAATTTGTCCTTACAAGACATTCCAGGGTTTATAAAGAATGGACAGAAGGAAAAATCAAGGACCTTAAACCAATCGACCCGTCCGAAAAAAAATCTTCTCCACTTTTTGCAAAGAACGGACTTCATTTTGAAGGCGAAAAAAATTCTCAAAAATACGGGCAGTCTCTGGACTATTCTCTGAACCAATGGATGCACGGTGTGGCACTGGAAAAGCCTGTTCAAAAATGGTTCAGTTTCCCGGTTCCAAAGCCAACGGTTCCACAGAATTTTATCAGCAATTTGATAGAAAAATATGAAGAAAAACGAAATCTGGAATTTTCTAAGCCGCTTCCAGAAAATAAAGACAAAATATTCTGGCTTGGTGGAGATAAAATCAAGCTAACTAACGGTCGTTCAGCATGGTTTTATATGGGAGAACAGTTTGAAGCAAAAGCAAATGTACCTGAAAATTTCTACCGTGGAAAAGGATTGGTTGTTCTGCCCTAAATTATCGCAGGCTTAAACGCAACGAAAAACCGACTTCAGAAGTATTTGTATTTTCGATAACGCCTGAAAACCAGGTTCGTCCCTTCTGAAAAAATGAACGCCGTCCTGTATAAAACAAAGTGACTATGATTGGATGAAGGTCCGTTTCAAATTCAAAACCGTAGCTTAAAAACTGCACCGTGCTCAAATCAAATCTATAAAAAGAAAGTGGCGTGTAGGAAACAAAAATATTTCCAGAAAATCTTCTATTAAGAATAAAACGATAGTCAACGCCGCCCAAAATGTAGTCATACATTTCTGTTGCACCATTTAAACCCTTTTCAAGATCATCAACCGCATATTCAAAATAGGAAAAGCCCACAAAAGGTTCAATTATGGAACGATATGTCAGATAAATTGGAAACAGCTTCTGAAAATCAAATTCAACGCACCGGAGATTCTCATTCAACTCATTTTCGTGCATGAAGTCAGGTTGATCCGTCCAGAAAAAATTCATTTTGTTTGCAAACCCCAGATTCATCTGAGATTTTGTAAGAAGCTTGTTTTCATAAAATGAATGGAACAAAATTCCTCTGAAGGAAAGAACCTGTTTTATGTAGGAATTTTTACCGTCTTCCTGAGACATTATGTTTCCCACATTCTGAGTGCCCTTGGTAGTTTCAAAAATCCAGTGAATTTTATCCACCATTTCCAAAGGTGTAACATCCACACAAAAACATTTTAACGGACAAAAAAAGAGAAGAACTGCAAACAATACATTTTCTAAATGTCTTTTCACAATCCTTCTCCTTATATAAGTTTCATTCTGAGTTTGAGTCAGAATTCTTTTTATATTCTAGCCAAACCAGCCTTACGTGCCTCATCAGCAACAGCTTTTGCTACAGTTTCTGCAACACGAGGATCGAATGCTGAAGGAATAATCATATCTGGACCAAGTTCAGCATCTGAAACAAGTGAAGCCAAACCACGGGCAGCAGCAATCTTCATTTCTTCAGTAATTTTTGAAGCGCGGCAGTCCAAAGCACCACGGAAAAGTCCAGGGAAAGCCAGAATATTGTTGATCTGATTTGGATAATCTGAGCGGCCTGTACCGATGATGTAAGCACCAGCAGCCTTTGCCTTTTCGTAAGTAATCTCAGGCTCAGGATTTGCCATAGCAAACAGAATTGATTTTGGAGCCATAGATTTAACCATTTCTTCAGAAACAAGATTTGGAGCAGAAACACCAACAAAAATGTCAGCACCAACCATAGCTTCTTTCAAAGTGATGCGGCGGCTGTCTGGATTTGTGATTTCTGTAAGTTCTTTTGTAAGGAAGTCATATTTTTCAGCATCTTCCTTAATGATGATTCCGTTAATGTTGAAAGCGTAGATTTTTCCGATTCCGAATTTGTGAAGCATACGGATAATTGAAGAACCGGCAGCACCAGCACCAGATACAACCAAAGTACAGTCCTCAGGCTTTTTTCCGGCAACTTTAAGTGCGTTCATAATTGCAGCAGTTACAACAATTGCAGTTCCGTGCTGATCATCATGGAAAACAGGAATGTCCAATTCTTTAATCAAAGTTCTTTCGATTTCAACACAACGAGGAGCTGAAATATCTTCAAGATTGATTCCACCAAATGTTGGAGCAATCTGCTTACAGAAGTCGATGATTTTCTGTGGATCTTTTGTGTCGATACAAAGTGGAACAGCATCAACTCCGGCAAATTTTTTGAACAAAACACATTTTCCTTCCATAACAGGAAGACCAGCGGCAGGACCAATGTCACCCAGTCCCAGAACAGCAGTTCCGTCTGAAACTACGGCAATTGTGTTTCCTTTCCATGTGTATTTGTAAACATCATCAGGATTTTTGTGAATTGCACGGCAAGGTTCTGCAACTCCCGGTGTATATGCAACAGAAAGATCGTCGCGTGTTTCCAAAGGCATTTTCAACTCAGTTGAAATTTTACCTGTCCATTCTTCATGTTTAGCCAAAGCTTTTTCGTAAATTGTACTCATATAGAAGATTATAGTGAAAAGAACCTCGAATTAAAAGTTGTGATGAACTGTCCAAATTTTTCAAAAATATAACGGTTTCTTTTAAAAAATTTTGATAGACTTTTACATAAATTAAGTTGTATAATTA
>JAGHUJ010000007.1 GCA_018064905.1 Candidatus Treponema equifaecale | reverse complement strand
AGCCTACAAAAACGGCAACTGGTCTTACAACGGAGAAAATTTTCTGGTTATACACAGACTTTGCGTGAATCCTGAATTTCAAAATCGTGGAATTGGAAAATTTATCTGCCTTGAAATCGAAACCATGGCCAGACTCAAAAATTGTCAGTCCATAAGGTTGGATTGTTTCACCTTGAACCCAATTTCTCTAAAACTTTATGCAAGTCTTGGCTACAGGGAAACAGGTTTTGCAGACTGGCGAAAAGGCCGCTTTGTTCTGATGGAAAAAACAAACCTCCGATAATTTTTCTCTTTATAAAATCGTTTCTTCCACTGCAACAAAACCTTCGTTTTCTGATAAACTTGATTTGAAAATGGAGGCGTGATTCACATGACACAAATTGATCAATCAGAACAGAATTTTAAGGCAAGTCCACTGGGCTTTTTAATGTCTGTGCTGGCAAAATTCAGTGCTTTTGCAGAGCGTTCTCTTTCTTCCAAAAAGTATTCTGAGCTGGAAGCAAAAAACAAGGCCGCAAAGGATGCCCTTTCAAACATCAAAATTGAACTTTCTCAAAATTCTACATTAAAAAATCAGGTTTCAAATGAAGCAGTAATGATGGCGGTGCTGGAAAATTTTCCAAAGCAGGAGCAGGACACGGTTCTTGAAACAATTTTTGATTATCTTGGAATCCTTGATGAAGGACTTGCAACTGTGGATAAAGCTTCAGAACAGGGACAGCTTCTCATCAATGAATACTATGATGTTTCCCGACTTGGACTTATTCTGAACTGCTATCTGGGTCAGTTTGACAACGACGACTTTTTCTATGGAACTCTGGCCCACGTTCTTGAAACAATAAATTCCTATTATGTTGAAAATAATGAAGAAAATTCCCAAATTATTCAGAGCTTGTGCGCTTCTATAATTTCAAAAATTGAAAAAGCTGGAATTGATTTGCCATTTTCTACTTTTCTTGAAGAGGTTTTTGCTTCTTTTGATCCTGATTCAAAGAAAATCTTCTATAAAAATATCGTTAAGTCTTATGCCGATTCACTTCTGGAAAAAATCATTACAAAGGAACCTGATGAAGATGATGGTGGACGGCTTGCCTGCGTAAAACAGATTCAGCGACAATTGGAAAAATTGATGCTATAATTTTTTCTATGAAGATTGATTTTGCCTTGCTGAACTCTTATTTTTTGCCTGGAATCGTTGTTTTTCTTGCACTTTTTGCAGTTATTCTGGTGCTTTTGATTTCCCAGAAAAATTTGCGGTCCATGATGAACCTTATGAAAGAGCAGCTGGACCAGTCCCAGGGAAATTTGAACAAATCTGTGTCGGATTCCAATGCTTTGATCGGTGACATTTACAAAAAACTTGGAAACCTTGAAGCCTCCACAAATCACATTCAGGAAATTGGAAAAGATATTTCTTCGCTTCAGAACATTTTGCGCTCTCCAAAACTCCGCGGAAATCTTGGAGAATATCTGCTGTACGAGCTTTTGAAGGATATTCTGCCAAAATCAAACTACGAGATTCAGCACCGTTTTTCTGATGGACTGGCTGTTGATGCAGTCGTAAAACTTGGCAAAAATCTCATTCCTGTGGATTCAAAATTTCCTCTGGAAAGTTTTCAGCGTTATGTTGATGCAGTGGAACCTGACTCAAAAAAGAAATTTAAAACTGAATTTGTAAAATCGGTGAAGGGTAGAGTTGATGAAATTTCCAAAAAATACATTCGCCCTGCTGAGGGAACCTTTGATTTTGCCATGATGTACATTCCGGCTGAAAACATTTACTACGAAATTCTCATAAATGATTCTGACAGGCATTACGAGCTTTTTGATTATGCCATGAGCCACAAGGTTATTCCAGTTTCGCCCAATACTTTCTACGCTTATCTGATGGCAATTGTTTACGGACTTCGTGGCTTTAAAATCGAGAAACAGGCCCAGACCATTATAAATGAACTGTCTGGCGTTCAGAACGTGTTCAATGATTTTCTGGAAGATTTTGCAGTTCTTGGAAAGCATCTCAACAATGCCGGCGGTAAGTTCAACGAGCTGAACAAGGCTGCTGTAAAAATCAACCACCGTGTAGGAAAAATCACTGGTGCCGAAATGGAAGAAGGGCTTGAACAGGTTTCAGTTCTTCCAATTGGTGACGTGTGATTTTCACTGAAAACTGGTGGCTTCGACCAGCTCAACCACCACAATTTCTGTGAGTTTTTATTTTTCCAGCATCATTTTGAGAAGCTTTGCGATTTCCTGTGGTGATTCTCGGGAAATGTTTTCCAGATTTTCTTTGGTTTGTTCTGATTTTGTAAGGTGATGTGGAACTTCACGGTAGATTCCGCGGATTGATCCAAAATTTGCGGCTTCGTTCAGAACTGCGTATTCTCTCATGACATGGAACTGGTTGTGCGGATTGAAGTAGCCCAGATTTTCCATTTCCTTACGAATTGCTGTTATTTCCGGTGTTGAAAGGTTCAGGTTTGAAAGCACCATTGCTCCGGCTTCTGAACCGATTTCTCCCAAAAGAATTGCAACCTTCTGAAATCCATTGAGTTTTGGTACGACAGGCGCACCGCCCGAAGTTTTAACGAATCCTTCCATAATTTTATCCCCTCTAAAAATTGTGGTTTCGAATGTTCTGTTTTGTTTTTACCGCTGGTAGTAGAAGCTTTCCGACGGCACTTTTCCTGTAAAGCTTTCTGGATTTGCGTCCTTTGAAAGCTTGATCAGGTTTTCAATATCCTTTCTAGTTATATCGGCATCTTTCCAGACATAGTTTGCTTTTGCGACAGCTTTTTCTGCCATTTTTTGATTCAGTGTAAGCTTGTATTTTTTTGCCAATGCTCCTGCCTGAACCGGATTTCTTTCCGCCCACTCCCAGGATTTTTTATAGGCTTCAATTATTTTGTTCACCGTTTCCCTGTTTGTCCGGACAAATCTTGCATTTGCAATCATCACCATTGAAGGATGGGCTTTTTCAAGAAGATTTGAGATTGTTGCAGCCCTGCGGAGTTCTGGAGATTTTTGCAATGCCCAGGTTGCGTAAGGTTCTTCCAGCAGTGCATATTCTGCATTTTTTGAAATCAATGCGGAAACTATTTCTGGTGCAGGTGTCTCAAAATCAAGCTCAGATTGAATCTCATTTTTTTTCAGAAGGGTTTTCATCAGGATTTCAGCTTCTTCATTTTGTCCTGTACACAGAATTTTCTTTTCCTTTAGACTGAAAATTGATGAATAATCCTGATCGCTGGTAATTATGGCCAGATTTGATTCCTGTGCCGTACCTAAAACAACCAGCATTTCCTTGTCCTTGTTGAAAATCTTTGCTGCCTGAAGCGGTGTTACAAATCCAATTTCCAGTTGTCCGTTCAGAAGCTTTGCGATTACAGCCTGTGATGAATTGTAGACTTCAAAACCCAGATTTTTTATGGAAAGATTCGACTTGTTCTCAATCATGTGGGCGCAGCCGTAACCTGAAGTTCCTGTAAGCACACCGATTTTTACTGATTTTGGGGCTCCAAAGAGAAGTGCTGAGAAAATTGAAATTATGAAAAATGAGCAGAATCGTTTCATGGAATTAAAACTTCTTTCATTATACACAATTTTTAGGATAAAATACTGAATATGGCGCTTGCAGAAGAAAAAAAATTGCTCAGAAAAGAAATTAAGTCCAGAATTTCTGAATTTATTGAAGCTGGCAGAAATGGTGAAGCTTCCAGAAGAATTTGCCGCAAGGTTCTGGAGTTGAATGAATATAAATCTGCCACAACCATATTCGCCTACATTCCTGCAAAAAATGAAGCTGACTGTATGCCATTTGTTGAAGCGGCTCTTTCCGAAGGTAAAAATGTTTTTGTTCCAAGAGTACATTCCGGCAGCTGCGACATGGATTTTTATGAGCTTAAAAAAGATGTGCCGGTTTTGGATCAGCTGGAAAGCGGTGCCTTTGGTATTATGGAACCGAAGCCTGAACTTGAAATTTATGACATAGATTTTCCGGTTCCTTCTGCCGGCACTTCCTTTTGTGCTTCTTTGGATTCTCCAGCAGAGGTTTTTATTCTGGTGCCGGGACTGGCATTTACAGCGGAAGGAAAACGTCTTGGAAAAGGCAAAGGTTTTTACGACAGATATTTTGAACGGCTTGAACAGGCCGGAGTAAGGGCTTTTCTCTGCGGATTCTGTCTTCCCTGCCAGATTGTGAGCGATATTCCCTGTGATCTTCTGGATGTAAGAATGAACAAGGTTGTGTTTTAGATTTCTCGACTACGCTCGAAATGACAACAATGACGCTGCAGAATTATTTTTTGCTGTCCTTTGACATAAGTTTCATGGATGGTTTTTCTTCAAAACAACTTTCCACCACCAGAAAATAATCTTCCAGCTGGGCCTTGTCCACGGCCTGATACTGCTCCAGATAGAGCTTTGGATTTCCCTTCAAAAATCCATTTGTCAAAAGTTCAGTGTCACCGGCTGTAGTTCCTGCTTCTGCAATCACTCTCATAATCCAATGATTTTCCAGCCGTGCCAGAAGTGGATTTTTTTCCAGATCAATTACGATGTAATTTTTCA
>JAGHUJ010000087.1 GCA_018064905.1 Candidatus Treponema equifaecale | reverse complement strand
ATTTTACACTGTTTCTGGTTACAGAATTGATTCCCATGGGTTTCTTGGAGGTTGACTGCTGGTAACACTTTTGATTACATGGCAAATCTGGTTACAGTTATGATTCCGCCTGTCCAAATTGTGAAAGGGTAGGGGAGGCCTGGATTGATAGAATGTATAAAAGCAACTACGGGTTGCGCATTCTAAAAAAAGAGCAAACGCTGGTTGGTGGCTGACAAAATCATTATTGATTATCCTGTGCTTGCAAAAATATTACGAATTCTAGGGAGAAACAAAAATGATTTTACGGAAAAGCAATTCCAGTGAAGCGGGGGAATTGACCCGGATTTCCATTAAGGCATTTGGCACAGATTCTTTGGTTGGTGGAGCGGAAAATGATGGACCTCCAGGATATGATTCTGAAGAATGGCACATGAAAATGATGGAAGAGAACCACCTGTTCACCTATTTTGATGATGATAATACAATCATTGGTGGTGCTGTTCTATTTGGAAAAGAAGAATTATATGTAGGAAGAATATTCATAGACCCCAAGTATTTTCTCCGAGGATATGGTAAGGCATTGATGGAAACTATAGAAAAAAACTTTCAGGCCAAGACAATAAAATTGGATACACCGATATGGAATGGGCGTACCAATCAGTTTTATAAAAAATGCGGATATATTGAAACTGGCAGAGATAGCGAGAATGTCTATTTTGAAAAAGTAAAGGAATGATGATATGAGCTTTGGAACTAACCTTCAGTATTTGAGACAATTGAGTGGAAACATGACGCAGGAATCGCTGGCAGAAAAATTGAGGGTAAGCCGGCAGACAATTTCAAAGTGGGAAGTGGATGCTGCAATTCCAGAAATGGAAAAGGCCCTTGAGCTGTGCAAAATATTTAACTGTTCCCTTGATAATCTATTTAGAGAGGATTTGGATAAAAGAAGTGATCGATATACAAATCTTCGTGTTGAAGATGTAGAAGGATTTCGGTATGTAGAGTATACCGTTATCAGCACCAATCCAGAAAGCGATGCAATAGATAGAGCCTATAAATTTGCAAAAGAAAATGGAGACCTAAATCCTAAAATAATTGGATGGGATTTTCCAAAACTGTCCATTGAACAGATTAATGTTTATAATATGCATGGTTATACCGCCGCCTGGATAGTTCCGCAGGGTATTAATCCTGAAGGGTTGACTGTAAAGGAACAAAAAACACACAGGTATGTTGCCATCCATATTGATAGTCCTTTTGACAATCCCTTTGTTACAATTCCAGGGGCATACGGAACTTTAAATGATTTCATGAGAACCAACGGTTTGGTTCATGTTGATAGTGGAGTTATTCCTTGCTTTGAGACTGATGGAAAAAGCATGGATGTTTATATAGCCTGCAGGTAAAATTCAGAAAAAACAGCAGAATTGTTTTATACTTGATATAATTGAAATGCAAGAACCTACAGCGATTATGCCATTCATCATGCAGGTGATTGTTTAAAATTCATAGTCATTTTTAATAGGAGAAATTCAGATGAAAAAACTTACGTCACTTATTGCCTGTTTGTTGATGGCAGCTTCAGTATGTTCAGCACAGGAGAAGGGTAGTGAACCAAAAACAATTAAAATTGACAGTAACTTCTATTATATAGATGATTTTTCCCGGCAGTTTTTCTTTATCGGAACTGAAAAAGTTCTGCTTGTAGATACAGGTTTTGGAAAGGTTGATTTGGCTGAAAGAATCCGTGAATACAGTGATCTTCCTATTGAAGTTGTTCTCACTCACGGGCATGTAGACCACATCGGCGGCTTGAATCAGTTTGGCGAATGTTACGCAAATGAAAAAGATTTTTCAATGATTCCCGAAGGCATCAATAAGAAGCCTCTCAAGGACGGAGATATAATCGATATTGGAAATTTTGTGTTTGACATCATTGAGATTCCTGGGTACACGGAAGGCAGCATAGTTCTTCTTGAAAAAAACAGGAAGTTCATTATTGCAGGTGACAGTGTTCAGGAAGGACCGATTTTCATGTTCGGGGATGTTTCAAAATTTGATGCGTATATTGCCAGCATGGAAAAACTCGACAGGTATAAAAAGAACATCAAGACAATTTATTCAGCCCACAATACTCTTTCTTATGGGCCGGAATATATTAAGTATTGCATTGAAGACGCAAGGCTTTTTAAGGCAGGAAAAATTGTTCCGTTTGAAAGTGAAGTCATGGGAAAGATGAGAAAAACATACAAGGGAAAACATGTTTCGTTTTTTGCTGACTAAATTTTTCAAGTAGCAATAAAGGAAAATAGAAAAGATTATTCCCTGGAAAGTGAATTTGATGAATGGACCTACACCGAACCGGAAGATGATGATTGATTCAGTCTTCAGTTCTATTTTCATTTGTTGTTCTGCTGGTCGCAGGATTTTATTACCTTGTACTGAAAATAATCCCCGATGAATTTGCTAAAGATCAGTTGATTTTCTCTAGCGTAATATGGGGCCTGATTCTTTTGTGTTTTGCTTTTCCGTTTCTGGCAGCAAGAAATCAGCGGATAGAAATCGATAAAGAAAAATTTTCATATCCAAACATGTTCGGAAAAAAAACGGAATACTTTTTTACGGGCATTTTGGAATAAAGCACATGAATGGCAGTGGAAAAACAGGAAATTCAATTTTAATTTTCCAAAGGTGATAATAAAGAAATATTGACACTTTACGAAAGACAATACAGAAAATTCTACCAGATAGATGAAATCCTGACAAATAATCTGGAAGAAGTAAGCCTTGAAGAGTTTTTGATTTCTGTTCCAAATACGGTGATTAAAACAATGGGGGACAGACTACTACCTCAATTCATTGTATCTTCTTCGCAAGAAAAACCTAAAAGGTGCATGAAACCAAAGTGAAAGAATTCCTGGATGTTGCTGACGAAAATGTTAGCTTCCTCTTTGTCCATATTGTGAAGAATGACTTCGGCAAAAGCGTTTATTGTTGCAGTTGCAAAAACATGGATTGACATATCATCAATTGGTTTTGTTATGTTGTATTTTTGTTCCATCCAGTGAACTGTTGAAAGAACATTTTCCGTGTAAATATCCGCAATCTTTTCAAGGAAATTTTCGTGAGTACTTCCTGCTGATTTTGTAAGAAGAAGAACAAATGAATCTCTGTTGGTCAGCATGTAATCTATGAAGTAACTGGCAAAAGCTTTTTCCTGTTCTGAGTGCTCCTCGCCAATTGGATTTTCAAGCTCTTCGTGATTTTCAACTCCGGCAGTTTTTATAATTTTAAGGGTCTCTTCAAACGCGTCATCTACCAGGGCACAAAAAAGAGCATCCTTGTCCTTAAAATGGCGGTACATTGCGCCTGTGGTTAAACCGGCGTTTGCCGCAATTGTTCTTAAAGAGGCATTTGTAAAACCATTTTCCAGAAATTCCGATTTTGCGCTCTGTAAGATCCTGTCTTTTGTGGCTTCTGATAATTCTGACATACTTATAATTTACAGAAAAAAAGCTGAATTCGCAAGAAAAAGATAACGATGTTATTAGAAATCGTTGACAAGATAACATCGTTACCGTTATGATAACGTTGTTATCAGCTTTTGCTAACAGTGTTATCAAAAGTCAGAAACAGGAGATAGAATGCAGATTACAAAAATCAATGTCTGGTTTGAAAAGTTCGGGCGCTTTCAGCTAAAGCACCGCTGGGCTTTTTTAGTTTGTCTTTTAGTTTTTACAATTGCCTCATCTGCCGGCCTGTATAAATTAAAATTGAATAATGGGGAAGAAGACTGGTTCGATGACTGGGACACAGTAAAAATGA
>JAGHUJ010000031.1 GCA_018064905.1 Candidatus Treponema equifaecale | reverse complement strand
CCAGCTGCAAAAGGTATTCCTTGCGTGAAAAAATGTCCTTAAAAAGCACATCCTTGAATCCGCGTCGAATGATTCTGTTTTCCATATAAATTGTTCTCCTTGGGGAAGGTTCGAAAATTGTTGTAGCATTTCAAATTCCCCACTTATATATAGAAAAAAAAGGTTTAAAATCGGCGATATTTTCAGAAAAAAAGTTGAATTTTTTTTGTGGTAAATTTGTTGGCTGGATTTTTTTTATTTATAATCCGGTTTTTTTGGGAAATTTTACAAATCTGCATTTATGTCCGATAATCTATATGAGAGAATTCCTTTTTTTAGTTTTGTTTTTTTTAGGAGGCGTTCATATGAATAAATGCTTTTCTGATTTTGTGAAATCTTTTTTGAAGGTGGCTTTTGTTTTTGCCGGACTTTTTGTTTTTACTACTTGTTCTGATAATGTTGGTCTTGGTGCTAAGGTTGATACTGAGGCCCCTTCTCTTGGAATCGGATATCCTTTGCCTTCGGATGTGGTCAACGGTACCATTACTCTCAGCGGTGTCTGGGATGATGACAAGGCTGTGTCTTCCATCAACATTTCTGTTTTCCGTTCTGACAGCACAGATCCTGTAAAAACTGCCAAAGCTGACATTCACGATGACAAGACCTGGTCTTTTGAAATGAACAAGCCTGATGAAAACGGCAATTTTGAACTTACTGACGGCACTTACACTATAAATATTATTGCTAAGGATGCTGCCGGCCATTCTTCTGGTGAAGCTTCACGCACTTTTGACATTGACAACACTCCTCCTGTTTTTGCCCTTACTTCTCCTAACTCTGTCAACGCTGACGATCCTACCAACTACGGTACTGTATTTACCATTGAAGGCGAAGTTGCCGATGACCATGCCATCAAAAGCATGAAGGCCTGGATCTACGATACTGAAGGCAACCTTAAGACTGAGGCTCCTCTTAAATTCTCCAGCATTGAAACTACCGGCGGCACTTCTGTTGTTGTCGCTCAGTATCAGAGCACGGATTCAGTTCTTGACTCAAACTATCAGGCTATGTATGACCTTCAGCATCCTGGCACTACTCAGAGATTCTATGCTGTTATCGTTCTTGAAGATGAAGCCGGAAATGTGAGTTCTTCTTCCTATATTAAGAGTTCTGTAATCGATGCTCTGGAATCTGAACTTGGAATTGACAGCACAAATTCTGTGGGTCTTAAAAGTTCTGACATCAAGAAAATCATTAACGGCACTTTTAAATCCAGTGATACTTCAGCTACCAAACCAAATGTTTCTCTTGAAACTTTGCGCAACATTGTCACTGCTAACGAAATCAGTCCTTTCATTGCTGAAGAGGATTCTTCCAGAGCTGCTGCGACTCCAGAAATTGAGCCTGCACCAAAATTTGACAGCTCCAAAAAATATCTTGCATTCTCTCTGAACTCAAATGCAAATCCTACCTATGAAATCGTTGGTTACAGCTACAATCCTGAGGAAACTGAAACAATTGAGGAAACTGGAAGCGGCACTTCTCTTAACATTAAGGTTCAGTCCGGTCTTAACGGCTACAAGGTTAGGCCTGAAGTTAAGGTCAATGTCTGGGCCGCTGCTTTTGACGGTGAAAAATACTCTAAATCTGGAATTCACCCTTATGCAATAATCGAAGGAAGCAAACGCACTGTTTTTAACACTGAAACTGGTGCTGTCGTTTCTTCTGAAAATGAGGGCGCATTCATCACAAATTCCAATGGTGTTGCCGTTGATACTCTTTCTACCACTGTTGATACTGCTACCTACACATTCAAATTGCCTAAACTCAGTGCCAGAAAAGTTTATATTCTGGAAGCCGCTGGTTCAGATGTTAAGGATCAGCCAATTGAGGGCACTTCTGAATTTGCATTCAGGGTTAGTGCTTCTGGCAAACCTGTTTCTGCTGTTTTTGGTGATACTGACAATTCAAAATATGAAAATATTGCTGCTCTTTCTGTAACACAATTCTTTGATAAGCTTTGCTTCAGTGGTACTTTAAAAACTGATACTGCCATTGCAACCAGGTCCAATCCAAATGCGGGTGAATATTCAAAATGGATGGTCAAAGCTACAAGAGAAGACGGTCCTTCTAAAGAAATTGCGTGGGAAGGCGAGATTAATTTTGACGGCGACGGATTGTTCTCCGATGATGTGGCTGGAACAGATGTCTATGGCTGGTCTGTTCCTTCTATTGAAAATGATTCTGATGAATATAAATCTATTAAGGAAGAGTTAAAAAATGGTGCCTGCTATCTCTTTGAAGTTTCTGTAATTTTTGTGAACGGAAGTGAAACCACAAAGGAACTCACTCGTTCAGTTCACATTGATACAAAGAAACCTGTTGTTGCCATTACCAGTGTTACTCCTCTGGTTGCAAATCCTGCCGACAAGGACAAGCCTAAACTCAACGGTACATTGAAGCTTTCTGGTGCAATCACTGAAACAAACATGAAGGAGCTTCATTACTATGTTAATTTGACTGAAGCCGCTATTGAAAATGTAAAAAATAAGACTGGAATTGAGCTTAAAAATCCTGTCTGGGACAATGACGCGGCTTATGCTGCAAATCCTGAATTTAATAAAATTCACAATCCTCTCTCTACAAACCTGAACATCAACCTGGATATAAGCACAAAAAATCTTATTGAAGGTATTCTCCGCAACAAGGGATTCAGCGAAGATTCAAGCCCAACAACTTTGGCTCAGGCCCAGGCGCTTTTTGACAGCATTGAATCTGAAATTGAATTTGGTGCCTATGCAGTTGACCAGGCTGGAAACAGAAGCGAAGATGAAAAGCGAACTTACGTTTTTGCACAGATGACTGATACTCCTGTAATTCAGTTGACTAATGCTGAAGCCGGAGAAATTGATCCAACTTCCACAAAGAATATGTTCGGTACAAAATCCAACAGAAATCTCATTGGTACTGTAACTGATGATGACGGTCTTAAATCCGTTACAATCAAATACAGAAAGTGGGGAAGTGAAGAAGATTTTAAAGACGGAAATTTTGAATTCTCTGAAAATACTACAAGTGCCAGCATAAATTTTGAGCTTCCTGAAGCTGAAGGTGAATATGAATATGTTATTTTTGCCGAGGACAACAAGGAAGGCGAAACCAACTATAACAAAGATACAAAAACTTTCCACGTCGCTGTTGATGCCGGCGATCCTGTTCTGATGATTGAAACTTCGCAGAATATGGAAGTGGCACAGAATACTTCATTTACAATCAGTGGTACTGTAAAAGATGGAGCCAGCGTTGAAGTTTACAGATATTCAATCAAGACTAATGAAAAAGAAAATCCTGTTGGCATTGGTGCTGCTACAAAACTTGCATTAACTCCGGCTCCAGACGGTTCATACACTTGGGCTGATTCAATCCTGACTGGTTCAAACGGGGACACTGTGACTTACCGTGCCGTGGACAAATACGGATATCATTCAGATGCTTCTTTAATATACTCAGTAGACTCAATCAAGCCTGAAATTTCTATTACAAGCCTGAAGAATGGTGATGATATTTTTGAAACAAATTCAAACTACAAGGCTTCTTCTGAATATGCTTTGAATGGAAGTGAACTTTCTGCAGGAGCTGCCGCCCATTCTGGAAACTTTCTTACTGTTATTGGATCATGGTCGGACACAAAGAAGGCCAGCGAGAACACTGTTGACGGTTCTGGAACTGCAAAGCTCGAATACAGTCTGAATAAAACAGATTGGATCACAGTTCTTGGCACATCAAGCGCATTCATGACTCCTGCAATCTGGAGATTTGACCTGCCAATTACCGTTGAAGGCCCAATGAATCTTTATGTTCGTGCAACTGATGCCGCAGGTAATGATTCTGTAGTTGCTGAAGTGACAGGGCTTAAGGCGGATTTTGCAAAACCTGTTCTTACTATACCAACTATCAGCAGCACTGATTCAGTAAGAAAATCAACCGAATCTGCTACAAACGGCTATTATTATGTAAAGAGCGGTGAGACTCTTACTATTGAAGGTGTATATTCTGATTCGTATGAGATGGAGAGTGTAACTCCAGAGTTCAAATTGAATGGAAATGTGATTCATTTTGACGATTATGCTGATTATGGAATCAGCTTTAATGACATCGTTGCAGAAGATAAAAAATCAGGAAACTACACTGTTAAAGTAACTGGAAACAACTCTAACAACGGAAGCCTCACATTCGGATTAAAGGCAAAGGATGCATCTGGCCGTGAAAGCGAAATTCCTGTAATCGGAATGGTTGTGGATACTGTGGCACCAGTCTTTAGCGACGAAAATTCTTCTATTGGCAACACAAAAAATTCTCCTGTAAAAACTATGGAAACTGTGAATTCTACATGGTTCAAGAATGAGGCTCTTGTAGTGGCCGGAGAAATTTCTGATTCTACATCCGGAATAGCTGAAATCCAATATACTTTTACTCCAAGTGGTTCTTCAACACCTTTGACTGATTCTCTGACCGTATCAAATATTGGCGAAGGGAAATTCACTTATAATTCTACAATTTCTGGATTCGTAGCTGGAGACAGCAACGTACTTGTTCTCACAGTTGTTGACCGTGCAGGAAATACTGCAACAGCCTTGAACTACAACATCAAGGTAGATGGAACAAATCCTGAAATTGAACTTTATGGCGGAACTGATTCTATTCTTACAAATGGAACCGCAGATCTGGATGTAAAAGTGAAGGTTTCAGATGATGCTTCTGGTGTTGATTCTGTTGTAATCAAGATTGGAAAAGAAAACACAGCTCCTTCTGTTGTGGCTGAAAAAACTGAAGATATAACAACTGCTGAAGGTATTAAAACTGGCGAAGTTTGGAAAGCAACCTTGACTCATACTGAGTTTGCAAGTCTTGTTCCTGGAAGCACGAACAATATTTTGGGTGTTGTTGCTGATGCTGCTGGAAACACTTATTCAACAACTGTTTCTAAGCTCGAATACGACAACATCGTGCCTGCTGCTAGAATAAACCTTCCTGTTCATGACGCAGTTCTTAACGGAAAGAATTCAATCAGCGGAAAAGTAACAGAGACAAACCCTGCCTCATTCAAATTGTACTATTCTCTCAAAGATCCAACTGCTTCAGATTGCACACTGAACGACGAAGATTTTGGAAGTTCTGGAACAAAATGGATTCAGATTGGATCAGAAATTACAGATCCTTCAGCAATCATCAACTGGGAAGGATTTAATTTTGACTTTACTGAAAACTCTGATGCAAAGAATGCTGCAGATGGAACGGACATCGTATACATTCTTCCTGTAGTTACAGACACAGCAGGAAACTGCAACATCTACACAACTGAAACAAACGGAACAAAAACCTATAATCTGGGAGACGGCACTTCTGAAAAACCATTCCTGTATACTTCATATAACGTTGATTTGAACGCCGACAGACCTGTAATCAAGTTCAATGAAATTACGGGAGCATCTGGAACTTTGAGAAAATATACAAAGTCCATTACAGGTGCATTGAGCGACGATGACGGTGGAATTGTTGAATTCAAGATTTATGCGACAACTGATTCCGCAGATGCTGAAGTTCCTGTTTCAGTAGATAAATGGAATACATATACTCAGCCTGCAGGAACTTTGGATTGGAGTGAGGGAAACACTTCATTCACTTTTGAACCAAAAATCGAAGACGACGGTGAAATTTTTGTATACTTCTACATAAAGGATGCAGCCGGAGGAGTGTTCTTCACTAAGAATGCTGCCACTTTGAATCGACCTTATGTTTGGTACAAGGGTTCTGATAACAAAACTAACAATGAAACTAAAATAAATTATCGCACAGACTCAAAGACTCCTGTAATTGTTGATACAAAAGCATCTGATTCTGGAAAGAATCCGGACGGAACAACTGCTTCAACAGTAGACAATATTCTTATGACAAGTTACACCGTTGGTGGAAACCTGAAGAAAAAGGTGCAGTTCACAATTCAGGCTACAGATGCTTCTGGAATTGATGGAATTGCCGCCGATCTTTATTACACTACATCAAATGCTGGAATCGAAACTCATTATGTTTCAAGACAGGTTTCAAAGGAAGGACTTGCTGCAGGGGATGCTTATTCTGTAACCGGAACATTTACTGAAAATGGTGTGACTGCAACATGGATAACTGCTGAAATTGATATTTCAACTGTACCAAGCGGTTCTATAACTTTGAACTTGACTCCGTATGATAAAGCTGGATTGACTGGAAATCAGTCATACACATTCACCGTGGATAATATTGGACCAGAGATAATGATTGCCAGTCCGGAAAATGCAGCTTCTGTTACAGGAGATGTGACAATTTCTGGTAGTGCCATAGATTCAGGAGCTGGAACCGAAGAAATTTTCTGGATGGTTCCAACAAAAGAAGAAATTCTGACTGCAACTGGAAAGGGCACTGAA
Organism: Candidatus Treponema equifaecale; assembly: GCA_018064905.1. Lineage (GTDB taxonomy): Bacteria > Spirochaetota > Spirochaetia > Treponematales > Treponemataceae > Treponema_D > Treponema_D equifaecale. Next base: position 5,680 of record JAGHUJ010000031.1, on the reverse strand, counting down.
AAAGAACGTTTTGAATATCTTAAGGGACTCACCTGGAATGGCGGTAAGGACAAGCTTGTTGAAGAAAAGTCTGTTTCATCTTGGGCATTCAAGCTTGATGGAAATGCAAATCCAAAACTTACAGGTTATGATAATGCAACATATGCACAGAATGAAGATTATGCCACAACAAGTGTGTACAAGCTTCCTATATATTTCATGGCTGTTGATATGCTTGGAAATTACAGAATTTACGAATCATATTATTTGAATCATGACCCAGAAGGTGACAGGCCTGTTCTGAAATTCACATATCCAACAGCCTCAAATTATGATGAAAATAAATCTTATCTCACAATTGGTGGTACAATTCGTGCTACTGGTACAGCATTGATTCCATCTGGAACAACAAATGTTAAGAGTGTTTACATTCAGATAGCAGATAGTGCTGCTGGCTTTACAGATTCAGATAAGTCCAAAGCTTCTGGCAACTACGGACTCGCTGTTCTAAATGCATATCATGCTTTGGCTGATGTTCTTGGCGAAAGCAAGACAATTGCAAATGATGAAGATGCAAAACTTTACGGATTTAAAACCAAAGCTGCAATGGATTCTTGGTGGGGCATAAAAACCAGCGGCAGTGCTTCATGGAACATTGCCTTGAATTCAGATGGAAAAATGAATCCTGAAGATTCATCCACAACAAATAATATAACTATAAGAGCCTGTGGTATTAACGCAGAAGGAAAATTTGGTATTTGGACAAAAGATGAGGATGTGATCGCAATTCATATTGATGACAATGCGCCAACAATCGCTTCCTCAATTAACCAATATGATGTTGTTCTTAACAGTTCAAACATCGTCTTAAACAATGCTGCCATTGCATCAAGTTCAAGTCAGAATTACGATGCGGATATGTTCTTGCGTGGAAGCTGGTATCTTGTGCTTGATATTCTTGATGAATCCGGTGTTGGTGAACTGGAAGTGAAGAAGAATAAAGTTACACTTGCAGACAGTTCATATCTCGTTGCTTCTATTAATGATGAAAACGATGCTGCTGGAATCGCAGACAGTACAACGGCAAAGAAAGGTAAAAAAGTATTCGTTCCAATCGGGCAGGACAGTGGAAGAGTTGAATTCTCAGTTCGCGCTGTTGATACAGGTGAATCTGGTGGTCACCCTGCTATTCAGGAATTCTCTTTCAATATTGATAATGTTGCGCCTACTCTGGAAAACCTTAAGGGCAATTCGGAGGAATTGTCCGACGGTGAGAATTCTGTTCAAGACAAGAACTATGTCTACGATATTGAAGGAAGCTCTACAGATGAAGGCTCTGGATTTGAACGAATTGCATTCTACTACATGAGAAAGGATGGTGTAACAGGCACTATTACTAATAATGTTGTAATGGATCCATTCATAACACCAGGCACAGATGATGCAAAAATTTCAATGAATTCTCTTTCGGAATTGACTGTTACACAAGGTGATCAGAGCTATAAAATTTATGCAAAATCTGTGACGGGAACTGTTACAGAAGACTCATTCACAGGAACACTTGACTCACATATAAGAGCTGGCGGATTGATATATATCGATGGATTATATAGAAAAATTTCTAATATCGCTGGAAATAAAGTTACGTTTGAACCTTCTGTTCCTTCCCGATCTCCTGCAATCGGATCAGGAAAAACTGTTTATTTCCCAATCTCGCAGGTAATCGACAATACAAACTCAGAAATCATTGACGACATCAAGTCGAATCCGTTTACATTCAAGTCTGGTGATGATGGGGATAAAATGCCAGAAACAATCGCCAAAGCTGGAAAAACCTGGTCATGGACTGCTTCTATTCATTCAACAAACTTGCCTGACGGACCTGCAACTCTTGTAATTCTTGCTTTTGACAAAGCAGGAAATGTTTCAGGAAAAACATTTAACATGGTTATTTCCAACAATGCTCCAAAAATCGCAAAGGTATTCCTTGCAACAGACTTGAATGCAAACAATAAGTTTGAGGAAGAGGAGTTTGAAGTTTACAGTATCATTGGCAACGCAGGTTCTGAAAAAGACGCATACACGATTAATTTCTCTACATTTGGAACCGAATATTCTAGCTCAAAGGTTGCTGGATTCACAGTAAAAGATAAACTTGCTATTGTTCCGGAAATCGTAGGTGGAAACGGAGATATTTCACTTGTTGCAAAGAAAAATGCACAAACTACAGAGCCTGTTACAAAAGAAAATGGTATGGTTATACCGGCAGTTGCAAGCAGGAAAACTTCGGCAACAAATAAGACAGATTTGACTGCTGTTGGCGGAAGTTCATATACTATTTCTTCTGCAAGCTTCAATTCAGAAAAAGTTGGAAACAGTTTCTACGGATATGTGCTGAACAATTCTGAACTTTCTGGAATTACTTCATTTGAAACCAACAAGGGAAGTGATGCGGGAAGAACTACAAATGAAGCTGCTGATGGAACTGGAAAAGCCTTCTCATTTACATTCTGGGATAAAACAGAGGAAAGGACACAAGGTATAAATACGCAGAAAGCAGTGCTTCTTGTTGAGGACTTTAATTTTGACCTGACAGACGGCACAAAACCTACAGTTGTAGTCAACCCGTTCTATTGGAACAACATTTCTGACAACTCAATCTACGATTCTAAGGCAGCAAAGAAAATTGCTGATCTTGCTGGTCATATTGAGCTTGAAGCAGATTTGAACTTTACAGGTACCACATTCACAGAAGCAACTGGCGTTATGGACAAGCAGCCAAAAGTTTCTGGAAAAATCGTATTTACAGGAACCGCATACGATGGACACGCGCTTGGTTCAATTTCAGCTGTATTCTCGGATATTCTTGACGGTGATATTGCCACATACACTGCAAGAGATTCAACATGGGCTGTTGCTGAAGCAACAATGGCAAGTGAAGGATATGAGGTTACTGTAAGTGATGCAGGAAAAACATACAGCTATGATGGTTCAAAACAGATAAGCGTTACATCAGAAAATTCTATATATGGAAACTTTGCGGACAATGCATATTTTGGACAAAAAGGTCACAAAATTTATTGGACTTTGGCAATTGATACTGCAAAACTGACGAGTGTTACTGCTACTGATTTGCAACTTGTAGTAAAAGCAAAAGATATTGCCGAAAATGAAACTTCTACAACTGAAACTGAAATTCAGTCACAGTTTAATGCTGACAGAACTGTTCGCAGCGTAACAGATGGAACAACAAACGATCCTCTTTATGGAATGGATGTTGTGCCTTATATTACAAAGCTCTATACAGGAATTTCTGATACAGCAGGTGAAGAATTTGCCCGTTCTGCAAGCGGAAAGTATTCAGTTCGCGCAGGGGAAACAATTAAGCTTTACGGATTCAACATTGCCGCTGGAACAAATAATGTCTCTATAAATGGAACAAATGTTACTTCAACAGCGGGTACAGGATGTTTGAATGTTCCTGTTGGAACTACGGCTACAAGCGGTGCTGTTACAATTATAGTCAATGGAATTACAAGCTTGAACAACTCAAACAAGAATCCAGAGTTTGTTTCTGCAACAGATAATACAATTACTGCGGCTGAATACAACTGTCAGGCAAATGGATTAACAAGCGACAGATTTACAGATGATATTGGTCTATATATCTGGGATATGGGAAATTTTGTAAACACTACAAACATTACAAGCCCAATGCTTAAGATTGACTCTAGCAGCAACTGGTATATGAGTTATGGTTATGGTGTTCCTAGTATGTATGTAAATAAGAATGGAACAACAAGGCAGGTAGATTACAGCTTTAATAAATTCCATAATACGAATGTTGCATTTGATGAAAGCGGCGCAATCTATGCAGTTGGAACAAACACAGACCGAGTAGATAATGGTTCTGCAAGATTTGTGTTCTATGCTCCTGTAAACTCAGATGGATATCCAAACACTGCTAATGATGCCCAATACAATTATTCGACTCCAGGAACATCGCGAATCCATCTGGAACAGGTTTATAACAGCAATACTAAAGTATATGATATAAACCGAGTGAGAAATCCGAAAATTACGACATATACATCAGGCAGCGATGCTTATATTGCTATGGCTTATTATGATTATAATAATACAATTACCCCTGTTAAATTCCGTTTTGGTAAAAAAACAGGTCCTACGTATACAGCTGGAAACGAGGAAATTGATTTTAAATATTCTAATAATGGTATTACAGTGTACAGTTGGGCTGGAACTACTACAGCATCTGGATATAGAATCAATGGAACTGATTCACTATCAGATTATGGTAATAAATATGTTTTAATTAATGGTAAGTATTATAAATTGGCTAGAACTCAATATCAGACAAAGAGGAATGGAAATCAATATGCCTACTATACATTGGATGGGTATACAGCAGACTTTAAATCAAAAATATACACGTTTAATGATGGAATAAGTTTTTCTGGTGGAATAGCAAATGGAATAACAACAACTTATGAATATACCGCTGGAGAATCAAACGATCCAGCAACAACAGATTCATCAGCAAAAGGTTACCATATTGTTTCAAGTAAAAACACCGCAAAACAAGGTGGTGCCTACGCAGCTTGTGGAATTGTCCCGGATTCTACAGTAGCAGGTGGTTATGTTGGTGTAGTTGCCTGGTACGATGCAAGTGTTCGTAGAATTTGTTATTCATATAATGCAAATCCAGGCACTGCTGTTGTAGGTGGTGTATGGCAGACAAATGCAAAGTATCTGGACGGTGCTTATACTGGATGGTATGTAGATATGAAGGTTGATGCAGCGGGAGGAATCCACATTGCTTACTATAACAGTGCAAAGGGTGACTTGAAATATGTATACCTTTCAAAATACGATGCAGAACCAACAGAGCCTGTAACAATTGACTCATATCTTTCTGTTGGTACAAACATCACTGTTGATGCAAGACCTGAAAACGGAAAATATGTTCCATATATTTACTATTACAACTCATCAGCAAACCAGACACCAAGCTCGATTAAGGTTGCATGGCGTTCTGATATGACAACATTGCGTGATGGTGCTGTCAATGACAAGTTTACTGGTGCTTGGGAATCAATGACAATTCCTACAGAAAACATCCCATCAGAAGCAACTGTTTGTGGTGGTGTTCCAACAAGTGGAACATGGGGCGGAAGTGTAGTTCTTGGATATATGACAGACAGGTATTACGAAAGAGCTAATCTTAAGAAATAGTTCTTCCCGCATTAGCGAAGGGAAATCGAGCACGACAACGAAAGTGCTCGCGGACGTAGCGATTCAACGGCATGCCGGCGGGTAATGCAAAAAAAATCAAGCCGAAGTTTTCCATACAATTGGAGGCTTCGGCTTGATGTCTTAATGAAACTGGCGTTTGATTTTTACAGCTTTTTGCTAGGCTTATGTTCATTACCTCAGTGCTTTTAAGATTTGCTCAGCAGGAATGCCAAAGTCTTTTGAAACATCTTCAACAGGAATATTGTATTTTGTAACGGCAATGACTGCATCTTCAAGCTTGGCTTTACTTTCGCCCTCTGCAAGTCCTTTTTCGAGTCCAATGCTTATGCCTTCGGCTCGGATTTGTCTTTCAAAGGATTCCTGATCGAATTCTGTAAGACTCATGTTCATTACCTCTTCTTTGCAGCTGCTGAAATAGTCGCCAAGG
>JAGHUJ010000170.1 GCA_018064905.1 Candidatus Treponema equifaecale | reverse complement strand
CGAGAACCATGCTTTCTGGTCTTAAAAATCTGGAGCCGCCGGTTGTTACCGCATCACAGATTCTTAACACACAACCTTCACATTTTTCTGCATTTTTTTCGTCTGTCAATGTAAGAAACGCAGCTCCGTCATTAAAAAGACAGCTTGTGGCAGCATTTATGATTCCATCAGGCAGAACAGGTTTAAGCCGCTCAATGAATTTTTGAGAAATTGAGTTTCTTATGGATTCATCTTTTTGCAGACTAAAAACAGAAAGTACAACAGATTCCAGAAGTTCTTTCGATCTTGCAGCCTTCTGATGGCTTTCAACAGCGGGAAGAATCAGGTCTTTTTCTGTAAATCCATATTTTCTGCAGGTTTCATCGGCACCAGAAATCATTGAATTCTCACTGAAATCCTCTGGAATAAACTGAGCAGAATTGTAGGAATTGTCACTTTTTAAAGGATCAAAATTCGGATGATTCTGATTATAGGAGCGGACACAGGCAGTTGATGCGCTTTCAGCTCCTCCACACAAAACTACGGAGTTTATGTCAGATTTTATTCTTGCATATCCGGTGATTATACTTTCAAGACCAGAGGTACACTGAGCATCAATTGTAATTCCTGGAATTTCATCAGCAAAACCGGCCTTTAAAAGTGCCAGACGTGCCAGATTTCCACCACCACAAGTGCAGTTTCCGGCAACAACAAGTTCTTCCCTAATATTCAGTTTTTCATTTTCCGCTTTAAGAGCCTTTAAAACTTCAGCAGCAAGATCTTCGGCAGGAACATTTCTGTAAGCCTTATTTTTGAGACCGATATAAGTTCTTAAACCCTTTGTAATGAATACTTCTGACATTTTTTTGCCTGAGGGAAATTATACTTTATTTTCTTTTTGATTTGAACATGGATTTGAACTAACTGTTTCACTTCACTATAATTTTCTCATTATGAAAACACAGACATCATTTAAAGGCGTAATTTTACTTCTTCTTACAGCATTGATCTGGGGAACTTCATTTGTTGCACAAAGTGAAGGAATGGAATCAGTAGATGCATTCACATTTCAGGGAATCAGAACTTTGCTTGGATCATTGGTATTGGTTCCGGTAATTCTCGTAAAAAGCAGGGTAGAAAGAAAAAATCTTTCCGATGAAGAAAAATCTGCACGAAACAGGCAGAACAAAAAGACCTGGATATACGGTTCAATTCTCGGCGTTGCACTCTGTGCTGCAGCAAATTTCCAGCAGTTTGCATTCTATCATTCTACAGCAGGAAAAATTGCCTTCATTACTGCAATGTACATGTTCTTTGTTCCAATTGTTGGACTTTTCTTTAAAAAGCGAATTCCGATTCTAACATGGATTTGTATTGCACTGGGATTTGTTGGACTTTACTTTCTAAGCATTACAAACGAAGGTTTTGGGGCTATCAACAGGGGAGATGTGCAGGCCTTCATCTGTGCGATTTTCTTTACGATTCAAATTCTGCTGATAGAAAAGTTCGGACCAGAATGTGACGGTGTTAAGCTCAGTTGCGTTCAGTTCTTTGTTTCCGGTGCAATTTCTACAATATTAATGTTTATTTTTGAAACTCCACAGATTGAAACAATCAAAGCTGCGGCACTTCCAATCCTTTATTCAGGTATCATGAGCTGCGGAATCGCATACACTTTGCAGATAATCGGTCAGAAATACTGTGAAGCCACAATCGCAAGCCTTTTGATGTGCATGGAAAGCGTTTTTGCAGCAATTTCCGCAGCCATCATCATCAATGAACAGCTTACCGGCAGAGAAGTCTTGGGGTGTGTAATCATGTTCGCCGCAATTCTGATTACACAAATTGCAGACATCATCAAGGCAAGAAAAAAATAGTCTGATTAAAAAATGTTGGTTACATATTAAATACAAAAGTTTTTAGAATTTTTACAAAACTTATTGACACTTTTTTTGTGTGGATGTATAAATATTACATCAAACGGCAATGAGGTCGAAGAGCTTGGGTTCTTCGACCTCTTTTGTTTTTTGAACATAAATCAGTTTACAATATGACAAAGGCGTCGTGTTAATGCTTTCAGAATGGGCTGGAAGTAATGGCACGACGCCTTTTTCTGTTATGGGGGAAAATATGACAAACGTACCAGAATTGTTTGGAAGCATGGTATTCAACCAGAAAACAATGAAAGACCGCCTTCCAAAAGAAACTTTCAAAGCTCTCAAGAAAACTCTTGATGACGGTGCTCCACTTCAGCTTGATGTTGCTAACGTTGTAGCACATGCAATGAAAGAGTGGGCTATTGAAAAAGGCGCTACTCACTATACACACTGGTTCCAGCCATTGACTGGTATCACTGCAGAAAAGCATGACTCATTCATCAATCCACAGGATGATGGAACTGTAATCATGTCTTTCTCTGGAAAAGAACTTGTAAAGGGTGAACCAGATGCTTCATCTTTCCCAAGTGGCGGTCACCGTGCTACATTCGAAGCCCGCGGTTACACTGTATGGGATCCAACATCATATCCATTCATCAAGGAACACACACTCTGTATTCCAACAGCTTTCTGTTCATACACTGGTGAAGCTTTGGACAAGAAAACTCCATTGCTCCGCTCGATGGAAGCTTTGGATGTTCAGGCTAAACGTATTCTTAAGCTCTTCGGAAAAGAAGTTAGCCACGTTGCTACAACTGTTGGTCCAGAACAGGAATACTTCATCGTTGACCAGAAACTTTACCAGCAGCGCAAAGACCTCCGCATGACTGGACGCACATTGTTCGGTGCTAAACCATCAAAAGGTCAGGAAATGGATGACCAGTACTTTGCAGCTCTCAATCCACGTATCGTAGAATACATGGAAGACCTCAACGATACTCTCTGGAAGTACGGAATTCTTTCTAAGACTGAACACAATGAAGTTGCTCCAGCTCAGCACGAAATGGCTCCAATCTTCTCTACAACAAACCTTTCAGTTGACCAGAACCAGCTCACAATGGAAGTTATGAAGAAAGTTGCTAAACGCCACGGACTTGAATGTCTTCTTCACGAAAAACCATTCGCAGGCTTGAACGGTTCAGGTAAGCACAACAACTGGTCTATGTCTACAAACTGCGGTGAAAACCTCCTTGAACCAGGAAAAACACCAGAATCAAATGCACAGTTCCTTTTGTTCCTCACAGCAATTCTTAAAGCTGTAGATGAAAATCAGGATCTTCTCCGTATTTCTGTTGCTTCTGCAGGAAACGATCACCGTCTTGGAGCAAACGAAGCGCCTCCAGCAATCATTTCTGTATACCTTGGTGATGAATTGTACAAGGTTCTTGAAGCTCTTAAAGATGGAAAACCATACACAGCAGACAAAACAGACAAGATGACAATCGGTGCAGACGTTCTTCCAGCAATTCCAAAGGATTCAACAGACCGCAACCGTACATCTCCATTTGCCTTCACTGGTAACAAATTCGAGTTCCGTTCAGCAGGTTCATCTGCTTCAATCGCAACTCCAAACACAACATTGGATGCAATCGTAGCAGACGTACTCAAAGTATTTGCTGATGAACTTGAAAAGGCTTCTGATTTTGAATCAGCTTTGAACGCTCTTATCGTTCGTGAAGTTAAAGCACACTGGAGAATCGTATTCAACGGAAACGGCTACGATGAATCTTGGAAGACTGAAGCTGCTAAACGCGGTCTTCTTGAACTTAAGACAACTCCAGATGCTGTTGCACACTATCTCGACGAAAAGAACGTTAAGCTCTTCACTTCACTTGGTGTATACACAAAAGAAGAAATGGAAGCTCACTACGAGATCAAGCTTGAAAAATACAGCCAGATCTTGAACATTGAAGTAAACACAATGCTGGAAATGATCTACAAAGATATTCTCCCAGCTGCTTACAAATACATGAGCGCAGTTTCAAAGACTGTAATCGACTTGAAGTCTGTAGTTCCAACTGCAAAGGCTTCTGCTGAAAGCTCACTTCTTTCTAAGCTTGACGGTCTTGTTGACTACCTTGCACAGAAAGCTGAAGAACTTACAAAGGCTCACAGCGATGCTAAGAACGCAGGTGATGCAATGGCTGTTGCAAAGGCTTATGCAGACAAGATCGTTCCTTTGATGGCTGAAACAAGAGTTGTAGCAGACGAAATCGAACCACTTATCGGCGAGGAATACAAACCATTCCCTTGCTACGAAGACTTACTCTTTAGAGTTTAAATTGGCAATGGCGCCGGTTATGTATTCCTTCTATCTCCGAGGGTAGCATTTCCGGTGTTTTTTTATTTTTGAAAACATATTTGGGGGTAAAAATATGGATATAACACAGTTGGCAACACAGGTTGCAGATGCTTCAAGCAGTCTGTGGTCTGTATGGTTCCTGGTTGGTGCTGCACTGGTATTCTGGATGCAGGCCGGATTTGCAATGGTAGAAGCTGGTTTTACTCGTGCTAAGAACACTGGTAACATCATCATGAAAAACCTCATGGACTTCTGTATTGGTACTGTAATGTGGTTCCTTATCGGTGCTTCATTCATGCTTTCTTATACAGATCCAGCAACAGGTGAAGTAAGTCAGGGAATCTGGTCTGTAATCGGTAAGCCAGGTTTCAGCGTATTCAGTGAATATGCATCATTTGATTTCTCTAACTTCGTATTCAACCTTGTATTCTGTGCCACAACTGCAACAATCGTTTCTGGTGCAATGGCTGAACGCACAAAGTTCTCTACATACTGTCTCTATTCAGCAATTATTTCTCGTTTGATCTATCCAATCGAAGCTCACTGGGTATGGGGCGGCGGTGTCCTGGCACAGTGGGGATTCCACGATTACGCTGGATCAAACTGTATCCACATGGTTGGTGGTATCTGTGCTTTGATTGGTGCTTATATCCTTGGTCCACGTCTCGGAAAATTCTCCCGCGACAAGAGCGGAAAGGTAACTGAAGTTCACGCATTCCCTGGCTCAAACATTGCTATGGGTGCTCTTGGTTGTTTCATCCTTTGGTTCGGTTGGTACGGATTCAACGGTGCTGCTGCAACTGATGTTCCAACACTTGGATCTATCTTCCTTACAACAACTGTAGCTCCTGCTGTAGCTACAGTAACTGCAATGATTTTCACTTGGGTAAAATACGGAAAACCAGATGTTTCTATGTGTTTGAACGCTGCTTTGGCAGGTCTTGTAGCTATCACAGCTCCTTGTGATGTAACTGACTGTGCTGGTGCTGCAATCATTGGTCTTGTAGCAGGTCTTCTTGTAATTTTTGGAATCTGGCTCCTTGATCACGTACTTTACATTGACGATCCAGTAGGTGCTGTTGGTGTTCATATGATGAACGGTATCTGGGGTACAATTGCTGTAGGTTTGTTTGCTACAAAAACTGCTCCAGGATTTGAACTTGCAGGAATTACTGAAGGTTTGTTCTACGGTGGCGGATTTGCACAGCTTGGAAAACAGTTTGCAGGTATGGGAATCACAATTCTCTGGACTGTAGTTACAATCACAATCGTATTCCTTGTTTTGAAGAAAACAATTGGTCTTCGTGTATCTGCAGAAGAAGAAATCGTTGGTCTTGATAAACTTGAACACGGTCTTGATTCATCTTATGCAGGCTTCTCAATGAGCTACTCTGAAGAAGAATTCAAGGAGGCTAAGGAAGCTGGTGTTACACTTGATCAGGCTGTCCCAGTTACAAAGGTTACAACAGCTCCTTCATCAGTTCCAGCTGGTGCTAAGTTCACAAAGATTGTTATCGTAACACGTCAGACAAAATTCGATACTCTTAAGAACGCAATGAACGCAATCGGTATAACAGGTATGACAGTTGTAAACGTTCTTGGTTGTGGTATGCAGAAGGGTGCAACAGAATATTACCGTGGTACTCCAGTCAGCATGACATTGCTTCCAAAGGTAAAGGTAGAAATCGTAGTTTCAAAAGTTCCAGTTGATGAAGTTGTTGAAGCTGCAAAGAAGGCTCTTTACACAGGACGTTACGGCGACGGTAAGATCTTCATCTACGAAGTTGACAATGTTATCAAGGTTCGTACTGGTGAAGAAGGCTACGACGCATTGCAGGACATTGAATAAAATTTAACCGGTGGTTAAGGTTTTCAAAACCACCTGAATTTTAATTAAAATGGAAGAGGCTGTTCAAACTTCAATTGAACAGCCTTTTTTAATGCTTTTCAATCCTACTTACCTTGTGTTATAATAGGTTGAAGAAAATTTTGGTAAATCAAAACCAATATAAACTGCCACAGTCGAGGTTAGTATGATAGTTTCAACCCGCGGAAGATATGCTCTTAGAGTTATGATTGATCTTGCAGAAAATGCAAGTGCAGGCCGTATTCCACTTAAAGAAATTGCAGAGCGTCAGGATATTTCTCAGAAATACATTGAATCAATCATGACATTGCTTTCAAAAAATAAATTTGTTGATGCAGCTCATGGAAAGGGTGGCGGCTATTCGTTGAACAGAAAACCTGAGGATTACAAGGTTGGTGAAATTCTTCGACTTACAGAAGGTACACTAGCCCCAGTTTCCTGTCTTGAAAAGGGTGCAGAACCTTGTCCAAAAAAGGAAAAATGCCGCACAATTGCCATGTGGACAAAACTGGATGACCTTATTGAAAACTATCTCGACTCAGTTTCGCTTGCTGATCTTGCAAAAATTTAAGGAACAAATATGAATTACACAGCTTTAGATATGCCAAAGGCCGGAGACACAGTTGTTGTAGGAATGTCCGGTGGCGTAGATTCAACTTTGACAGCATTGCTTCTTAAGGAAAAAGGTTGCAGGGTTATTGGCGTGACCATGGCATTGTGGGACGGTTCACTGCCGGAAATTGAAAAAGACGGAAAGAAAATCAAGGATGCCTGCTATGGTCCAGGTGAAGTTGACGATATAGCAGAATGTGAAAAATTCTGCAAAGAGCAGGGCATTGAATATCATGTTGTCCGGGTTGAAGAAGAATACAAGAAAAAAGTTCTTGAATATTTTAAAGCTGAATACAGGGCAGGCAGAACACCAAATCCATGCATTCAGTGCAATCGCTACATAAAATTTGGTGCATTGCTGGATGGAATCAACAATCTTGGAATTGACTTTGACTATTTCTGCACGGGCCATTACGCAAAAATTGTACGTCCTGAAGAAGGAATTTTTGGAAGCGAAGAAAAACCAGCCATGATTGCAGGAGCAACAGACATTACAAAGGATCAGACATACTTTTTGTACAGAATTCCTTCATCAACTTTGGAAAAGGTTCGTTTTCCACTTGCCACAATGAAGAAAAGTGAAGTTTTTGAACTGGCAAAAAAAGCAAACCTGAAGGCTGCAGAAAAGGAAGAAAGTCAGGATTTTATCGGTCAGGAGTATTATGATTTGCTTTTTGCAGACAAGCCATCGGTTCCTGGAGATATTATTGATCTGGACGGACATATTCTGGGCCGCCACAGAGGTATTGAACACTATACAATCGGTCAGCGAAAGGGACTTGGAGTTGCCATGAGTTATCCGGTTTATGTTCAGGCAATCGACCCAATAAAAAATCTGGTTGTGCTTGCTCCAAATGATGCCCTCAATTCAAAAGCCTTAATTGCAGATGATTTTGTATGGCCGGGAAACGTTGAGCCTGAAGACGGTTTTGAAACAACAGTAAAAATCAGACTGGCAAGTCGTCCTGTTGAAGCCACAATAAGCCGATACACACCAGAAGCAGACGACAACTTCAACTACAAAGGTCAGCCCTGGCTGATTACATTCAAAGAAGAGCAAAGAGCAGTAGCTCCAGGCCAGTCAGCAGTTCTCTACAAAGACGGAGTAATTGCAGGCGGCGGATATATTGCAAA
>JAGHUJ010000057.1 GCA_018064905.1 Candidatus Treponema equifaecale | reverse complement strand
CTTCTGAACTACGGGTTGTAAACAAGTAACAGCTTCTTTTGTTTTTGATATATTTCTTCAACAGTTCTGTCTTTCCGATTCTACGGCGGCCTGTTATAACTGTAAAATTAGCAAAATTTAATGAGTTTTTTTCTATTTGATCCAGAGCTGTCAGTTCATTCTTTCGATCATAAAACTTCTTCATATTAACTTAATCTCCGTTAATTTAATGGCGATTAAGTTAATAATACTATAGATAACATTATTTTTCAACCGTTTGTGAATAATCAACATATCCTATTGGCAGTAACTAATATTTTTTGCCAATAGGGTATATGTTTTTTAGTTTTCCACTGCAAATAAATTTCAAATCTATCTACCAAAATTAAGGTGTTTTCAAAAAAATCTGCCTGTAAAATTTACAGACAGATTTTCTATTCAAGAGAGTGTTTTAGTTCTCTCCCCTATTCCCATTCAAAGTTTTCTTTTCCGGCAAGTACAAAATAATTATTTACACCCTTAGCAAAGATTAATTTTGCAAAACCTGCAACTCCGTCTGCATTGTTTGTTACGAGTTCAATGTTCAACCCGTACTTTTCGTTGTTTTCCTTGATGCGATTTTTCAAAAGTTCAACTTTGTCGGCAGAAATTTGTTCTGATGCATGAGAAGTTTCTCCAATGTTGATTTTAAATATTCATAGCGGAGCTTCTTTTCCTCTTTGGTAAAATGAACATCTCTGCTCTGAACAGGATTTTTTTCATAGCACAACTTTTCATCTCCAAACTGTTCGCTTGTAAGATCAAAAACACAGCCGCCTACGACATTGTAACAGTGATAGTTTCCGCCTTCACGAAGAATTCCATATACTTCACCGCCAAAGATATCCTGAGCAAGAAAAGCCGTAATGGAACACTGACCGAAACTTGGATGCGAGTTTTTCCAATTGTCCCGCATACGTGGTGCACAAGTCTCGGCACTCCAGATTTTCAAAAGCAGGTCATAAAGTTCACGAGGATTTTTGATCGATTTGTATTTTTCGTTCACAGGGGCTACATCTGCTGTTTGCCAGCCATAGAAACTGTAGTTTTTTTCATTTTCAAAACGTTTCTTCAGAACCTCGTAATGATTTCTGTTGCTTTTATCTCCCCCATTATCTGGAAAAAGACAGAAAGGAAGACTGTCAGTAGTGCGGTGTTTTATAACACAGTCGCAGCATTTTCCATGGTTGGGACAAGTCACTTTTGGACACATACATTCTTTTTCATTTGGACAAGGCATATTAGTTTTCTCCTTTTCTATAAGTTCACTTCAATTTCATAAAATTCATTTATTAGTCTGAATACAATGTCATGCCATTTTCCTCCATGACTCCAATTCCTAATTTTTAAATAACAGTATAAAACCTTTCGTTAACATAGAATAGCATTGAAATAATTAAATAAACTGGCATTGGAATTATACCTGATACTATGTATACGGCTGGATTAAAAAGCCATTGCTTTCATATTTGCTATAGAATAGAATAAAAATAATGTAATTAAACTTAAAATTTACGAAAATATGGATTAATTTGAAATACTTTCTGGTAAAAATAAAGAAGTGATTCAGATTTGGAGGTTTTATGAATTTTTTTGTTCTTATGATTACTGTTTTTGCAGCTCTCGGTGGATTTCTGTTTGGTTTTGATTCCTCAGTAATCAATGGCGCAAACATTGCTCTTAAAGAATTCTTTGGGGCAAATGATGTTCAGTTGGGATTGGCAGTTTCCCTCTGTCTTTTGGGAAGTGCCGTAGGTGCTCTTGTTAGCGGTCGTCTTGCAGACAAAATTGGTCGCGTAAAATGCATGATGATTGCTTCAATAATGTTTACAGCCAGTGCTGTAGGTTCAGGACTCCCATTGGGAATTGCTGATTTTATTGCATGGCGTGTTCTTGGTGGAATCGGAATCGGGATTGCCAGCATCATCGCTCCTATTTACATTGCAGAAATTGCTCCAGAAAGCAGCCGTGGACAGCTGGGTTCTGTTCAGCAGTTTGCGATTGTAATCGGAATTTTCGTGGCATTGCTTTCAAACTATCTCATCGTAAAAACCAGCGGTTCAGCAAGTGCCGTATGCTTCCTGAATTTTGAGGCATGGCGTGTAATGTTCTGGGTTGAAATCATTCCGGCAGTTCTTTACTTTGTGGGCTCGCTTTTCCTTCCAGAGTCTCCTCGCTATCTTATTTCAAAGGGAATGTTAAAAGAAGCAGGACTTGTCCTTTCAAAGCTCGGTGCTAATGTTCAGGAAAAAACAGCATCCATTCAGGATTCATTCAAAAATCAGCAGAAAACTTCTTTGAAGGATTTGTTTGAAATCAAGAACGGGAAAAAGGTTCTCAGCACAGTTTTCATTGTTGGCCTTGGAATTGCAGTTCTTCAGCAGTTTGTTGGAATCAATGTAATTTTCTATTACGGAACAATGCTTTGGGAAAGCGCAGGTTTTGGACAGGATAAAGCATTCCTTACAAGCCTTATTTCCAGCGGAATCAATCTGGGCATGACAATTGTTGCAATCGCCCTCATTGATAAAATTGGCCGTAAACCACTTCTTGTTATCGGAAGCATCGGTATGACTCTTACTTTGGGAACTCTTGGAATTTGTTTCTTCTGTGCTGCAGACGGAAAACTTAACGGTGGAAACGGAATTCTGGCTTTGATTGCAGCAAATCTTTATGTTGCCTTCTTTGCAGCTACATGGGGTCCTGTAATGTGGGTAATGCTCGGTGAAATGTTCAGCAACAGAATCCGTGCCATTGCAATTTCAATCTGTGGTCTTGCACAGTGGATGGCAAACTTTATCGTAAGCTGGTCATTCCCAGTTTTGACAGGTGAAAACGGAATCGGAGTTGGCCCAACCTACATGATTTACACCGCTTTTGCAGCTTTCAGTGCTTTCTTTGTAATCAAATTCATTAAAGAGACAAAAGGAAAAGCTTTGGAAGAAATGTAGAGATAGCGTGATTTAATTGATGTAATTTGATTTTAAAATCACTTTGATTCAATATAAGTTGTCGATAAGCTCCACAAGCTTTGTTCTGTCGTAGAGGTTTTCAAAATTTGAAACATAAACATCAGGTTCCACGCCTGTATCAACGCTATATGTTGAACCGTTTACAATGGTGTTGACGTTATATGGAGAAGAAATCTGATATGAATCCCCCAACGCAGTTGTTTTATATCCTACAACACAGGCACCACCACCAGTTCGCTGACCAATCAGTGTTACATTTGGACTGCCTTTTATGGAAGCTGGCATATAGTTTCCACAAGAAAAACTCAGCTTTGAAGTAAGACAATAAATTTTTGTGTCTGGACTCAATCCCAAAAGTGAATCACTGGAATCAAATTTACCGTCAAAATTTGTATCAACTTTATATCTGCACACAGACTGCGCGTTGGTTAAAGTATTTGTTAAAATATAGCTTTCTTCTCCATACTTTATCCATGCACTCATATATATTCCAGCATCAATTGTCCCACCACCATTGCAGGAAAGATCAATGATAACTGCCTTAACTTTTTTGCCTTCTTCTATATATTTTTTGATTTTATACTGAGTGCATGCAACTAATTCCATATTAGAAAGTCTTCCTTCTCTTGCATACTGTTCAAGATACTTTTCTCGTAATTCCTCACTGGCAGAATACCAATCCTTAACAGGAAGTTTAAACCCATTAAAAGTGAGGATGATGACAATTCCATCATCATATTCTTTATCTTCATACATTGAAAAACTTCCCTCACCATCCAGATTTTTGTAGTACTTATTCTTCTTACCCACTACATTCTGTTCTAATTTTCTATAAGAATTATAATAAGTACCGTCAATACTGTTCTCTTTTACTTGATCAAGTCCTTCATAATAATCAGAAGAAATGTAAGGATTTGGCAAACGATAATCAGAATGTAAATCGTCAAAATAAGCTTCAATAAGATTATGAAGAGCCTGTGCAGGTTTTAACGGGTCATCGTTGAGGAATGATTTAAGCATTGAACTTCCATCCTTCATATTCAATGAAGATATATATGTTCTAAAATCATTGATGGAATGTTCTTTCTTAAGACCATAGAAGCAGTCCAGCACCATACAAGTTTCGTTGAAGTTAAATTCCATAAGCTCAGTTGATGGTTGTTCCGATGGTGCACTTTCATAGAAATCAGATTTTACTGAATCATTATTACCTATATAGTACAGTGCCTTTCCGTTGTATGTTCCAGTAATATACATCCAAGACAAATCAATAAAAGTCTGAAGCGGAACATAACCGTTTCCATTCGAATCCATCAAAAGATGAATATCATAATTGTCAAGGTTGATTATTGTTGGATCGGCAGAAACAGAATATGTCCTGTCCTCCACCCTGTCAAAATATTCTTTTTTACCAGAAACTTCATAGCTAGGAGACAGCAAATCTAAACCTGGCATGGCATCTGGATTTTTATTGAAAGTAGAAATATCTGTCATAAGAATCTGATTTGTATCTAAATAAAAATTCAGGAGTTCATCATTGCAGCTAAAACTATAAAAATTCTTCTCTTTAACCATTTCTGATTTCTTTTTATGAAGAATGTAAGACTCTGTTAATTCAGGAATATCTTCCATTGCAATGAAAGGAATATCAGAAATCAATTTTTCATTTCCATCTTCATCAATTATTGTCTGAAAATACACTTTTATATTATATGAAGATTCAAGACTGTTGAGATAGAATGGAATTGTTCTTACACTTTCTGGATTTTCCAGAGAAATTTTTCTTGTTATGATTTCCTTCCACTGGGCATAGAATGTTACATTTGTATTGACTGAAACTTCCTGCCCCGCTGAATGCAGCGTATATTTTGCTTCCCCATTTTCATCGTATTCCTGAACCGGAACTTCAAGCCAGCCAGCAAAAGTGTAGCCAAGTTTTGTGAATTCGTTTTCCTTCAGCTTTGCTTTTTCACCTTCAGAAACATGGCCAGAATCCATTTTACCTGAACCACCGTTTGAATTGTAAACTATGTCACAGGTTCGCTTGTAAATAATTTCACGAACAATTTCAGCATCTTGACTGCATCCAGCAAAAAAAGCTGCAAGCCCAGCAAGCAAAATAATTTTTATTCCAACCATTTTCTTAAACATAATTAACTCCTAAACCCCTTAGCCACTTTATCTGGCAATAATGCTTCTTCCAGCCTTTCTATCTGGTGTCTGACCATAATCATAAGAATCCAGTTCGTCTTTGTATCCTGGCGAAACATATTCAATTGTGGTTTCGTGAAGAACTCCGTCAACCTGAAAAAATGTAGTCTTGGTTTCACCAATCTGATCAAGCTTTAAGGAATCTCTGGATTTTCTATATTCTGAAATCTGACTTACATACTTTTGACCGGCAAATGGATATTTATCGTCGGTAATCTCAGGGTAATCAGCATAGGAATAGGTTTCCTTTTGCTGAACAGTTTCACCATAAATATAAAGCCATGCCTGCTCATAATCTTTGGATAAAGGTACCAGGTTTACGCTCTTTACACGTCTGGTAATTGAATCTTCCGAAAATGAACTGTCTGTATTATATTCAGTCTGCTGAATGAAATAATTCTTAAACAAATTTTCATCCCATGTCATTTTATACAGAAAGTATTGTGTTGCGTTCAGGGCGCCGTCTTTCTTATAAAAATTTACGGTCCTGTTTACCTGATACCACCTGTTATTTACTTCATCAAATGCTTCATCTGGAATTGTATTTTTATATGAAACAAGAGGCTTGGTTTTCAGTTGTATTTTTGAAAGATCACCTGCATACTCTTCTCCTTCAATTTCCTCAAATGAACATGAAAGATTTCCTGTGTAGTATTCAATTTCTTCTATCGGGCATTCACCATTTTCCCTTTCTATACTTCTGGAATAATCATCAAGTGTAAAATAACTTACATTCCCATTATCAGAAGGGTCAAAAACAATGCATACAAACTTTTTGCTGTCAGTATTCTTTGAGATTGTAATTTTATCTTCGTTAAAATCTGCATACCCTTGGAAGCTGATGTTGATGATAGCTTCACTTAAGGTGTTGTTTTCTTGATTAAGCTCATAGGTTTTGGCATATATGTTTTCCAATGGATGATCATCTGCATTATCATTCTCATACACATGATAAACAGTCAATTCTCTTGGCTTCAGTTCAAAATCTACTACTTCCGAATTAACACTGATATACCATCCAGTCCTGCTGACTTTATCATAAGCGTCAGGGAAAATTTTAAACACTTCTTTCAAAGTTTCAGTAAACTTCTCATCGTTGAATATATTGCTGTTCACCTCATCTTCTTTATAGAAGAAAAGCTCAACAGAATCCTTCGTGAACCCATCCTCGTTCAAAATATCTATTTCTTTAAAATCAATGAAGTTTTCTGCATCATAAATATATTCAGTATAAGAATTCTTCTCGGTAGGTGAATCATCATAGGTTCCAATAATAATACCAGCAGTATCACCTTCAGGATCGGAACTGTTGTCATGATGACAAGCCAACAACGAAATAGAAATTGCCAGGGCTGATAATATTTTTACAATTCTTCTTTTCATTCCGATTTGTCCCCCTTAAAGTCACCTGTTCCCCAAGGCGCACTCCACTTTGCCGTAGGTTTTCCATCTCCTGTCAGGCTCCAGAAAGGATAACTTATATTAAACAGATTTAAATTTACTCTATCCTGGAACATCTTAAGATCTACATTTAAATAAAGACTGCTCTGGACTTTACCAAGAAATTGCCATCCGTCTTCATAATTATTCCAGGCTTTACTCCATTTTGAAGTTCCTCCTGTGACAAGATTGTCCTCTACAAGTCTGTCCCTGAACGCTTCAAAACTTTCCTTAGTCTTCCCTGAACTTCTGGCGAGACCCCAATTTATCTTTTTACAAAGTGCCGCATAATTTTCGGCATCATTGTTCTTATTTGTCCAGGCTCCTCCAACGCAGGCATCAATTTTAACACCGCCACCAGCATAAATTTCCACCAATCGCATACCAAAAGCAACAAATCCCGCTTTCAGTGAAGGTCCGGTATTTGCACTTCCATTCAAAAGCAAATCAACCTGATGTGCACTTGGAGACCATTCAATGGTTTCTGCCCTTTCATTGCTTGGAATAAATACTGTATTGAAATTTGAGAAGGACTCAGTATATTTTGCAGTTCTTGTGTAAAAATAATAGGAACCACTGACAGTAACATTTAGCCCTATATCCCAATAAATTCCACAATAAGGACCAAATGCATCAGATCCCACAGGCACGAGAGGAAATGAAACAGTGCCTTTTACTCCACCTGCTACATCTATACCCATTCCCCATGCGATATCACTCAACCACTGAAAATCATAATATCCAGGGTCATAATATGTAGTCCATTTCCAGAACTTCCAGGTACCGTGCGTATCAATTCCTGGTTTTACATAACTGAAGTCACAAATAAAGTCATTCTGATATGACTTTCGTCTGATATCTGGAGTGATTGAAAATGTAGGAGAAGCTTTTGCCGTAGTAAATTTGTTCTGAATCTGCTGCTTAGTATTCTCTAAGTGTTCTTTTTCTTCAGGCGTATTATTTGGATCTGCAATCGCCTGTTTACATGCTTCAAGCAATCCACCACTGCTATCTTTAATTCCAATCGGAGAAAAAAAAGGACTGAGTTTTGGTGATACTTTAATATCGTAATCTGGCATCAATCCATCCAGAAGCTTCTTTTCAGCATTTGAAACGGCTCTTGCTGATTCTTCAGTAGCTGTGCGAGAAGCGTATTTTTCCTCCTCTGCAGCCTTAAAATCTGCTACCTGCCTTGGAATAGTAATGATGTCAAATACTTCCTGTGGTTCCGGTGGTTCTGTATCAATTGTAATATTGTTTTCGTAACGGGTGATTTTTACAACCTTCTTTGCGTTTCCATCAACATCAATAAAAATGTCGCCAACTTTAAGATCCAATGGACTGGCTGCTGCTGCACGACCATTTACAATATTTTCTCGTATGGCAATATCAGAAAAATCCTTGATGTAAGAACATATGGCAAAGAAGGAATCATGCAAAAATCCTTCAATTGCAAAGGCAGAAAAAGAAGCTGAAAATAAAGCAGCTGCAATAAAAAGTTTCTTTAAATTTTTCATCAGTTAGCTCCTTTATAAAAAACATTGTTCTTGTCATCTACCCTAAAGATTCCAGCAAGCTTGCCATTTTCGTCATAGTAGTATTCAACTGTATCAGGTTCTTTATTTGTTAAGGACGGAATGGTGTTTCGTGAATAAGCTGAGTATTCTCTTGAGATTTTCTGAACTTTTCGCGGAATATCAGTCTGCTGTTCCATTACAGAACGGCCGCTGTTGTCCTGAGTTTCACCATATTTAATGACATAACGACCAGAATCCGAATCTGAAACTTCTACAGAACGAAGAGATTGATTAGAATCATAGCTATATTTTCTTTCAGTTACCGTTTCAGTTTCCGCCGCTGTATGAACAGAACGCATGATTACCTTTGATTCGGCATCCACATCCATGACAGTTTTACCATTCGCAGAATTGATTGTTATGGTTACTTTATTGCTGGAATTATCTTCCTTAATAGCTGAACAACCAAGAACCATAAAACAAGCTAAAGCTAAAAGTAAAAACTTTTTCATAGTCACGTCTCCTTTTGTATTGCGGCGGTTATAGCTCCTGAAACCACCATGTAAAAAATTGTCACCTCGACCGAAGCGGAGAGGTCTCTTCCAAAAAAGATTTCTCCATTCGCTACGCTCAGTCGAAATGACAACACTTAGTATTAGTTATTCTTTTTTAAACGATGTTATTTCGATTGTAACTGTTTTATCTTTACCAAGTTTCTCTTTTCCAAAAATTTCAAAATCCTGCAGCTTGATATTGCAACTGTCTTCATCAGCAATTGTTTTGCCATTTATGCTTATGTCAAAAGTATAGCCAGAAAGAATATCAGTTTTATCATAATTTTCAGGATCAGGAAGAGTTAAAACATGGTCTTTCAACAGTCTTTCTTTTACAATTGTAAATTGCATGAGTATAGGAATTCTTTTGAATACATCAGAAGAATAATCAGAAAGTTCATATGTTTTATTAGCTTCAATAGCATAGCCGTCTGGAGCAACAAAAACAGCAGTATATCCGTTTGGAATATTGTTCGTTACAGCCTCAGCAACATTAAATTTAAATGTAAGCACTGGTTTTTCAACTTTTGTTAAAACATAGTACAAGTCATGTTTTCCATATTCTGGAATGTCTGATTGTTTTGTATTTTGAATAGCTCCTAGCAAGCATTCTTCATATTTAGCCGAATCTTCAATATCTTCACCAAGGAATGTAATTTTTTTAGCCACTTTCCCATTTTTTGAATCGTTGCGGATTTCCATTGTGTATGAATAAAATGGAAGAACTGCTTCCTCTATAGTATAGTGGAAAACTATTGCAGTATCAGGCTCTTGAAGTGGAGATGAATCAGTCTCGTCTCCTTCATAATTAGGAATTTCAGAAACACGATATGCCTTATATACTGGTTCCGATTCTTCTTCCTCAGAACAGCCTGCAAAGAACATTGAAGCTGAAACCAACAAAAAATTTAATAAGTTTTTTCATAATAATCCTCCTGTTATTGTCACCTCGACCGAAGCGGAGAGGTCTCTTCCAAAAAAAAGATTTCTCCATTCGCTATGCTCAGTCGAAATGACAAATTTTTATTTTTTAAATGGACTAATTAGCTGGTTTTTTGAATACATAACCATCTGCCGACGGAAATTCTTGTCTACCAACACCAATAAACATAACAAGTTCACCGTCGTTATTTTTTAGCAATTTACCGCCATATCCATATTCTCCTAATGGCTTATCATTTATAGAACAATTTGTAAGTACTTTTGTAAATGTATCATCTGTATAAAAATTAACGGTATCGCCTTCGTAAAGAGTTACATAACCATCAGTTACTGCTTCTGTGCTTTTAAGTTCGTTACCAGAACTGTATTGAATTATTTTAAAGCATGGTGTGTCTGCTTCAATCTTAACTTTTGCAAAAAGTGCCGCATGGGTATTGAATTCAAATTTAAGCTTACCGTCTTTAACAGTATCTTCTGACACCGTAATTCCAGTTACATAACCTTCATAAATGTGTTCAGACTTTTCTGTTCCATTGAGATTATAACTGTCTACAATCAAACCTCTTTTATTGCTGTAGAACTTAAGTACCTCATTTTCTTTTACTTCATCACCATTTTTAAGAGGCGTAGAATACAGAGGAAGATATCCCTTTTTACAGATTATGTTTTCATCAGAAATATCAAGAACGGCTTTTACCAAATCACGGGTTGTTATATCCATTACAATATAAGGACCGCTGCCTTCATCACCCCAAATGATTTTCTCCTCTACCATTACATTTTTAATAGAAACTACATCCTGATAAACATCGATATATTTAGTTTCTGCGTCCCCATCATTTATTGCGTAAGAAGTAATGATTTTTTCAGGATTTTTTGGTGCGAACCTCAGCATCTTTCCTTCTGAAACCAGATCGCCCTTATATATTTGAACATCACATTCTGAACTGTAACCACTGTATGAATAACAATCGAAGTTAGTTTCATCAAAATAAATCGCAGGTTTATAAGGTTCACGAACAGTAACTTCAACTTTCAGCTGATATTTTCCATTCTCTTTTTTGCAGTAATCTGTTCCAAATTCTCTAAGGGTGTAAGTTCCATAGTCTGTAGGCTCCATTTTTTTACCGTTCAAGCTCCAGAATACTATATCGCCTCTTTTATATTCTTTAGCTTCAAAAGTCATATACCATGAACCTAAATCAACAGAACCGCCATTCTGAATCTCTTCGCCAAAATACTTGCAGGAAATATTTTTATCAAAAAGAATCGTAGCCATTTCTGTTTCAGGTCCCTTATACTGTGAATCTCCATCGTCACCATCACCACAACCTGTAAAAAACAGCGCACTCAGAGCAGCAATAATTCCAATTCCTAATAATCTCTTTTTCATTGTATCACTCCTATTGTCGTAATAACCTTAGATGATGGTTTCAACAAGCTCAACCACCGCCTTAATTATAGCCCCATAATAACAGAACCAAGTTGCCACATATAGGTCAGAAAAATTATATAACAAAGATTTATTTTTATGAATAGAAATAAACGCTCTTTTAAGAATATTTTAAGCAGGGAGCAATGTATTCAAAACCATACAACAGGTCCATTTAATTGTCATTTCCAGTATTACGCATTATGATTGGATGAATGTCACATTTGGAAGGTATAGGAATGAAAATCAAGAAGATTGCTTTATTTGGATTATTATCGCTTTTTGTATTATTCTCAGGCTGCAAACGGGCTGTAATTTCAGATGCAGTAAAAATCATTTACACGAATGACGTCCATTCTTACATCAACAATCAGAAAAAAGACGTGGAATCTGTAAAAACGCTTCTTACTTATGGAAAAATTTCTGCCTTAAAAAAGAATCTTGCTGCACAGGGGGAAAATGTAATCCTTGTTGATGCCGGAGATTTTAGCCAGGGAACTATTTACGGCGCTTTGGACAAAGGAGAAACCTGCGTGAAGCTTATGAATGCTGCAGGATATCAGCTTGCCACACTTGGCAACCATGAATTTGATTATGGAATGGATATATTGAAGAAAAATTTAAAAATGGCAAACTTCCAGGCTCTTTCATGCAATTTCTATTCAACAGAAACCGGAAAAACTATTCTTCCTGCTTTCAAAATCATAAACTGCGGAAATAAAAAAGTAGCTTTTATTGGAATCTGCACTCCGGAATCAATTACGTCTTCCACACCAAAATTTTTCCAGAATGAAAAAGGTGAATATATTTATGGATTTCATGCCGCAAAAGACGGTTCACAATTATATGAAGCCGTGCAGAAAACAATTGATGAAGTTAAGGGAAAAGCTGATTATGTCATTGGATTGGGACATTTAGGAGTTGATATTACTTCGATTCCTTACACCAGCCGGGAAGTTATTGCCAACACAACAGGTCTGGACGCATTTATTGACGGTCACAGCCACACAAGAATTCCTTCTGAAATTGTGAAAGACAAAAATGGAAATCAGGTTGTTCTTACACAGACTGGAAGCTATCTCTCGTCAATCGGACTGATGTCTCTTGAAAATGAAAAAATTACAACAGAATTAATTGATGAATACGAAGAAAGTGATCCAGCCGTAGATGCAATAGCAGAAAAGTGGCTTGAAAATGTTCAAAACGAATTGGGTGAAAAAATAGCTGAAAATAAAAATGACCTGGTCGTTCTGGATAAAGAAAACAGCAAGATCTGGCTTGTAAGAAAATCAGAAACAAATTTGGGTGACTTGACCGCAGATGCAGTTTACTACCATTTTAATGAAGTTGAAAAAATTGACTGCGATATTGCCGTTGCAAATGGCGGAGGAATCAGGGCAGATCTTAAAAAAGGTGATGTTACCTACAATGAAGCAAAAACACTCCATCCTTTTGGAAATGTCATCTGTTTAATAGAAGTTTCTGGACAGACTGTACTTGATATGCTGGAATGGAGCTGCCGCTTTGTTGGAGTTACAGCTAAAAACGGAGAAGAACCAACAACTGGAGGTTTTCTGCAGGTAGCGGGAATGAAATTTGAAATAGACGCTGCTGTAAAATCTTCACTAAAAGACACGGAAAACTGGGAAGGCTCCCCTTCTGGAGAATATAAAGTTAAAAATGTAGAAATCTACAATAGAAAATCCGGCACCTACGAAAAAATTGATTTGAACAAGAAATATGCTCTCGGTGGAATAAATTACATTCTTCGTAACGGTGGAAGCGGCTACAAAATGCTGGAAGGTGAAAAACTTGTCAAAGACTATGTTGGAGAAGACTATCTGATTTTGGCAGAATATATGAAAGCATTTAAACCTGAAAACGGAATTCCAACAATCTGCACAGAAAATTCACCGCTAAAAGCCTATCCTGACTATCTTTTGAACTATGAAAATACCTATGGCTCAGGAAGAATTGTTATTAAAAAGTGATTAAACACTCTATTAGTAACGATTTTGTCATTTAGAAACCATATTGAGGAAGGAGATTTTACCAATGTCTGTTTTTATGCTTCAGGTAATCGCAATGATTACAATGTTTTGTGATCACTTAGGGGAACCTTTTTTAAACAATAATGTTGTTTTGCGATGTATTGGAAGATTTGCTTTTCCCATTTATGCGTTTTTGTTGGCAGAAATGTAACAGTCATTCTTTACTGACTCCCACGCTGTAGCAACACCCACTTCCCTGATCTTTTTTAAGGATTCTTCTTCGGTGGCTACATTTTTCTTTTCAGCTTTAACAAGTAAGAATTCCAAATAATCAACAAGCTCATTGTAATATGCAGCTGGCAGGGATTTTATCTGTTTTTCCAAAACTTCATAAGGCATGTCACCACCTCCTTTAATTCTTCGTTTAAATATACCACAGAAAATGCAATAATTATAGGAAAATTTTGACTCAAAATCCTCCCATCACCTATCTACAGCTTGAATCTTGAAACCTTGTCTGTAAAATCCATTGAAATTTCATTGTTTTTCTTTGAGATTTTATCAGTATTTTCCATTCTTTCACTTACTTCGCGGATTGAAGTGGCGGCATTGCTTGTTGAAGAAGACACCTGATCTGCTACAAGCTTCAGCTGGTTCACTTCATTTTGCAAAGTTTGTGAACTGTTTTTGATCTTTTCTTCGCAGTCCTGAACAATCTTTGTAATTGTCGTAATCTCATCCATTGCCTGTGTAATGAGATTTGTCTGATTTTTGCTGTTTTGAACGGCAGTTTTATTTTCTTCAGAAAGACTTCTTACTTTTTCTGTGCCGTCCAGAACCTTTGTGAAGGTGTTTT
Source organism: Candidatus Treponema equifaecale (assembly GCA_018064905.1). Lineage (GTDB taxonomy): Bacteria > Spirochaetota > Spirochaetia > Treponematales > Treponemataceae > Treponema_D > Treponema_D equifaecale. The sequence continues at coordinate 2,087 of JAGHUJ010000057.1, read as the reverse complement.
CAAATTTGTTCAGGGCTTCAACCATCTGCTCAATGATGTCTTTGATGAGGGTAATGTTTTTTTCAGATTCTACTGACTGAGCTGAAACTTCTTCTGCCAGCTTACCGATTTCTTCAGCAACAACCGAGAAACCTTTTCCTGCGTCTCCTGCATGGGCTGCTTCAATTGCTGCATTCATGGCCAGCATATTTGTCTGTTCTGCAACTGCGGCAATTGACTGGTTGATTTCCAGAAGACCTTCAGAATGTTCCGAAGTCTGCATGATAAGATGTGCTATTGATTCCTGTGCTGATTTTGAAATTTCAAGAGCTTCAAAAAGAGAAACAACATTGTCCTGCATGATCTGAGTGTTATCTGCCACAGAATCCATGCTTTCCTTCATAACCTGAATTGATTTTGAAGAATTTAACACTGCATTTTTCTGATTCTCAACGTTTCTCGAGAAATTTTCCACATTGTCGGAAATCTGCAGAATTGCATTTTCTTCATTCACAACAGAAGCCTTCTGATTCTGAACATTCTGTTCAATGGTCTGCATGGCTCTCATACAGTTGTTCAAAAGGCTGGTAGATTCTCCAACCTCTGAATCAAGCATTTCTGAATACTGTGCCAGTTCTTCCGATGCCCCCTGAACACCTGAAATTACAGTTCTGAGCTCTGCAATCATTTGGTTCACATCGCCAGCGATTTCTGCAACTTCATTTTTCTTTGCAGGAATTTCAACATTTTTTGAAAAATCTCCACCTGTTATGTTCTGAATGACAGGCAGCATTTTTTTGATTGGATTTGTAATGGCTGAAGAAATCAAGGCAATTACAGCGATGGCAAGAACAAGAATTGCAAGACTGATGCCGACAGCCGTGAATATGAGGTTCTTCATGAACGAAAAGGCTTCTCTGACAGGCTGAATTGTTATGACAGACCAGGAATCAGAGTTGCCGTCAAGTTTAACAGGACAGTAAGAGATAATTGAATTTTTATCATCAACAATACATTCTGTAGTACCTGTCATTCCAGAAAGCATGTTGGAAATTTCTTTTTTAAGAGAATCTGAAATTATTACATCGACCTCGTCTGTAATAGGATTGTTCTTGCTGTCTGTAAGGATTTTGCCATTGGCATCTTTCTTTGAAACAGTTTTCTTAAGGGTTTTGTAATTGTACAGTTCTGTAATGTAAGAATTGTTTGGATGGGCCATTACATTTCCGTCGCCGTCAATGATGAAGGAATATCTGCCGATTGATTCGTTTTTGAATGTATCAATCATCTTCTGAATTTCACCCAGAGTCACATCAATTCCAAAAATTCCATTCATTTCTCCATCTTGAACCATAGGATAGAAAATTGAAGTACATGTACTGCCAGAACCTACAGAATAGTATGATTTTGAAACAAACGGCTTTCTGGTGTTTTCCATCTGGATGAACCACCATCGGTTTTTTCGGTTTCCATAATTGCCTGTTGAGCGGCCAGTCTGGTTTCCGTCCATATCCTGAGCATAGAAAAGTTCGATATAAGGATTTTTCTGAGCTGCAGACTTTAAAATTCCTTCCTGAACATCCCTGTCAAATGTAAGCATCTGTTCATCATTGGCCAGCTGTTCTCCCAACTTGTAAATTCCAGAAACGAAAGTCTGAATGTTTGAAGAAATGAATTTAGAAGTTTCTTCAGTCTGAAACCGGATCTGATTTTCATAAACATTTTTAAAAATCGAAACAACAGAAAAAAGTACGCCTGAAATCAAAATAACCATGATAAGAATAACAGGCCGCAAAATTTGAACGAAAATTTTAGAAATTCTTTTTTTCATAATACTGACATTATATTGCATAGTATTAAAATTTAAAGAAAAAAGTGTTGCAAGGTTGTGCATATTCTAGCTACATGCACAATATTTTTGATTTTTTGTGCATATATTGATTTTATGCACAAACAGGAAGATAATAAGAATATGAATTCATTACCTTACAACTTTAATTTTGATGATGTTAAAATTCTCAAAGCATTGAATAAAGCCAATCACAAACTTGGTCAGCTTAATGGTGCTATTAACCAGCTTCCTAATCCTTATGTTATTTTTAATGCAA
>JAGHUJ010000123.1 GCA_018064905.1 Candidatus Treponema equifaecale | reverse complement strand
CAGATTCACACCCCATGAATTTTGAGATAGAAGCTGTAGAAGCTTGGTCACGGTGAGCTGTACCGAATGCATCGTTTACGAAAATATCACCGTAAGAAGCCAATTCTTTAGCCATTACATCGCGTTCAGCTGCATCTTTTGATGTTTCTTCCTTGTGGAAGCGTGTATTTTCAAGCATTGCTACTCCGCCTTCTGGAAGAGCGTCAATTGCAGCTTTCTGTCCGAGTGCATCTGGCAAGAATGTAACTTCTTTTCCGAGCTTTTCTGCGAAGTATTTTACAACTGGAGCCATGCGGTTCTTTCCGTTGATGAATTTTTCTGCATCAGCGTCTGTCCATGTTTTTCCAGCTTTTTCTGCCTTTTCTGCAGCTTTCTTTACGTCCTTTTTTGGATCACCAAGGTGGCTCATAAGAACGAGGGAACGTGGGCTCTGTTCAAGAATATATTTGATTGTTGGCAAAGCAGCCATGATACGTGTGTCGTCCTGAACAACACCTTCTTTCATTGGTACGTTGAAGTCAACGCGCATGATGATTCTTTTACCTTTAAGGTCTACGTCTTTTACTGTTTTAATCATCGATTTTCTCCTTTTTTTGTCGCATTCGCGAATTATCTTTTTAAATATAATCACTATAAGATGTAAATTCAATAATAAAATGCAAATCAATCAAAACATGTAAAAAAAACCTTATACGATTTTTTCATTCTTCATACGAATTTTATAAAAACATTAATGGCGCCACCCGCTCCCTCGCTGCGCTCGCTCGGGGTCGGAGTATTCCGGGCTCGCTCATTCCGCTCGGTCTTCCGCTCCGCGCCAGACTGGCAGAGCCACCCTCCATGTTCCTGGCGCAAGGCAGCAGCAAAAAGTAAAGTTCACGGCGTCATTCCAGACTTCTTTTCTGTCATTCCGAATTCATTTCGGAATCTCAACGCTGAATCCAGTGCTTCTCCAAAAAAAACGCGCCGATTCCTCACACTGAGCAAAACTTCACAGCTTCAGCCGCTCTTTTCTCTTTTTCCCCTGTGTCTTATAATTTCCTCATGTTCAATCCAACTGAAATTATTTTTGCCACAACCCAGGCCTGCAATCTCCACTGCAGGCACTGCTTCGTTTCCCGCTCGCCACTTAAACTCAACATTGACGATGCAAAAAAACTCATCGATTCCTGCACTGACACTGAAATCTGTAAAATCGGATTTTCAGGCGGCGAACCTTTTCTCTATCTGGAATTCCTTCTTGAAATAATCAAATATGCCTACGACAGGGATTTTATGTTCGACCAGATCATGACCAACGGCGACTGGTGGAAAACTGAAGAAGAATTAAAAGAAGTCCTGCAAAAACTTTACGACACCGGCTACGATGGCAAAATCGGATTAAGCTACGATTCATTCCACGGACAGAATTTTGAACGAATCAAAACCTTCTGCGCCGCCGTTACTGAAATTTTTGGCGAAGAAAACATCAACATTCAGGCTGTTGTGGATGAAACTCTTTCGGAGGAAGAATCGAACCAGCTGAAAAAGGAATTGAATCAGCTTTCAGAAGAATTCTATGCCGACATTTTCATAATGCCCCAGACTTTTCAGGCCAAAGATGAACGGGCATGGAAGAGCAGAAAATGGTTCAAGGAAGATTACTGTGAAGGCCCTGGACAGATTCTTTTTGTACATGCAACGGGCGACATAGCTCCATGCTGCGGTTTTGCCAACGAGAACCCGGCTCTTTTCATAGGCAAAATCACAGACAGCCTTGAGACAATAATGGAAAAAGCACAAAAAAACAGCCTCGTAAACCAGTGCTACAACGAAGGCCTCTTAAAAAAAGCCAAAGAACTGGAAAAACAAGGCTGTCTCAAAAAGCGCACAGCAGATATTTGTACATTTTGTGATTATCTGGCCACGGATGGCCAGACAGAGGAAAAATTCTAAACCTTGAACAGGTCGATTTCTTCTCCGATTTTCTGGATGGAATTTCCCATATTTTTAGAAATATCGGAAAGTACGACACCAGTTTCGTTGATTTTTCTTGCACCGATGCTCATTTCATCCATGCTGTTTTTCATTACACCTGTTGCATCCTGAAGGTTTCTAACCTCTTCAAGGATTGCCTTGTTACCTTCGGCCATTTCCTTTGAAGCGTTCCTTACTTCAAGACTGCTGTCATTCATTGAATGGAGAGCCTCGTTGATCTGCTGAGAGCCCTGTGCCTGCTCTTCCATAGCGGCTTTGACCTGCCGTACAAGTTCGTCAGTCTCACCGATTTTTGCAGCAACAGAATTGAAGGCTGCGCTGGAATTGCGTGAAGCATCAACCATTTCATCAATGGATTTACGGATATTTGTAAGCTGGATACCGATTGTCTTGGACTGCTGGCTTGAAGTTTCCGAAAGCTTTCTGATTTCATCTGCAACAACAGAGAATCCCTTTCCGGCTTCGCCCGCGTGGGCAGCTTCAATTGCCGCATTCATGGCAAGCAGGTTTGTCTGAGAAGCGATTGAAGAAATAGCAAGGTTTGCTTCCTGCAAAGTTTCGCTCTGATTCTTAATTTCATCAATCTTTACATTGACATCATTCTGAAGCTGAGAACCAGACTGTGCATTGGCTGCAAGCTGACTGAATGAATCTGTCATTTTATCCATGGATTTATTTACGGAATTAATGTTTCCGATCATCTCTTCTACGGCCGAACTTGCCTGACTTACGCCCATACTCTGATTTTCAATCATTTTGTCCAGCGACTCAATGTTGGATGCAATTTCATTAACTGCTCCGGCTGTCTGCTGAACGCTCTGAGACTGTCCGTTGATCTGTTTGTGGACACTTTCAATGTTGGCAATAATCTGAGTGATTGAAGAGCTTGTCTCTTCCGTACTTGCACTGAGGCTGTCTCCGGCATCAACAAGGCTCATCTTTGAATTTTTAAGGTCGCTCATAATGGACTGAAGTTTTTCAACAAATTTGTTGAAGCTGTCTACAACATCACCAATTTCATTGTCAGAGCGCTTTTTGATTCGCTGTGTAAGGTCGGCATTTCCAGAAGCAATACCGGCAATGGCATCCCTAAGGGCAACAAGAGTTTTTGTAAGGATAGAAAGAGCAATTACGCTTATGAAAATGCTGAGGATGATTGAAATACCAAGAAGTACAAAAACAATAATTTTGAATCTTGTAAGATCGTGGAAATAGTAATCATAAGAAGCAGCACACATTATACACCAGTCTGTATCAGGAATCGGACAGTAAGAACTGGTGATTTCCATACCTGTAGCAGGTTCCCTGAAGTTTGAGACTCCCGATTCACCGGCCAGAGCCGCATAAATGGTTTTTCCAAGACCGCTTTCAGGATCAAGACTGGAGAAATCCGACTGGTCTTCATTAGTTTTATTGAGATTTGCGATAACGGCACCAGTCTTTCTGTTCATTACAGAAGGATGCATTCCTTCACCTAAATCAACCTTGCTGCAGAAATCAAGAATGTCATTTCCGCGGATGTTCATGTTCATTACGCCAATGATTTTATCGCTGTCATTTTTTACAGGAACCGCATAGGTCGTAAGAATCATTTTAGCGACATCACTGTAGTAAGGATCAACAATTACATCATTGCCCTTCATTGCTTCAATAAAATATGCACGGCTTGAAAGATTGATTCTGGCGCCAAAAGAAGTAATGTGGGAACCGTCGGCTGCAATAAAGCCTATGTTTTCGTAGCGCTGTCCAAGCCTTTTTACGGCAGCAAAAAGTCTGGACTGTTTTTCTTCCAGAGGAATATTTTCATCACGGAATTCATCAAGGAGAGCCAGAGTTTTTAGAAGGGAAATTTCATTTTTCTGAACTGCAGAAATCTGATTTCCGATATCGCTGGCAATTGAAAGCAGCTGATTATCAACAGCTTCTTCAAGAGCGTGCTCTGCAACATTCAAAGTAACAGTTCCCTGAATAATCATGGCTGCAGAAAGAACAAGGACAAACAATGCACTGATTTCTGTACGTAATGTCAATCTGAATTTCTTAAGCTTCACAAAAATACTCCATAACTCGAATTTTAGTTTTTACACCTAATTCAATAATAATATGGGTATTCAAAATTTTCAAAAAGTTTCTCGTAAAAAAACAATAAAAAAAAACAATGGCTCTTACTTCAGTTTCTTCAGGCTTTCGTTGAATTCAACGGCACTTATTTCGCGCTTTCCGTTAAAATTCACACCGTCATCCAGATTCAGGATTTCTTTTTCAACACAGCCCAGAACAGCATCAAAGTCCGGATTCTCCAGTTCAACATCTTTTACAGGACTTTTTCGGCCTGATTTTTTATATTGAACTGAATATTTTGCTGCGAGATGCTGAGTATTTTTTCTCGCGTTGTAAAGGTTCCACAGGTAGCGGCTGGCTATAAGTTTGTTCACCAGATAATCTGAAGAAATTGAATTTTCCACTGAAAGAGGGGCTGAAACCGGATTCAAAAGTCCTGAACCTGCAATTTTTGTATAAAGCTCACGGTCAGACATTTTTTTACCGCCAGTGTAATTGTACAGAAGGTCCGTGTCCTTTTCTGAAATCAGAATCATCTGCATTACTGAAATTTTCTGCAGAGTGAGCAAATCTTCTCCAAAATTTTCTGAAGAAATTGAACGAAGTTCCCAGCACTTGTCCCTGATTTCTCCATAAGCATCGCGGTAAAAACTGTTCAGTAAAATAAATGCAGAATCAAAACGGGCCACAGCTTCCAGATAAGATTTATTTTTGTACAGATCCAATGCCTCTTCCAGAACCAGCAGCGCCTTTTCTGGTGACTTTTCAGAAATATTTGCATTAAGTGCCAGTGATTTTTGCGGATTCAGCCTGTGGAACAAAACTGAAGCAAACAAATCACCCTTGTAGCTGGATTCAGAACTGGCCAAAAACTTTCTGGCTTCCACTGTTCTGCCCAAATTCAGCTGAACACATCCATCCAATGCATAAAGCCGTGCAACTGCCGCCTTCTGCAAGCCCGGATTTGTAATTGCATTTTCAATGTCCTTTACAAAACCCTGTGCAATTTTTGAATTTCCTTTTGCGGCTGTAAATTCTGCGTCTATATAAGCGAATCTCTTTTCAAATTCAAAAATTTCACCTGAAAAATTCACAGTCTCAACATCAACATCCTGCAAGCTGGAACAGGCTGTAAAAATCACTGCTAAAACTGCCATCGCTGCAAAATATTTTCTGAAATACAGTTTCATAAGTTCTCCCGGCCTTCTACCTTACCTTCCAGGCTACGATTTTTTTGTCCAGAGTAAGGGCGATACATTCTTCTGATTTGTTTCCGTTTATGTCAGCAAAAACAGGAATTCCACAACCTGTAAGCGGGAATCCAGAAAGAAGCTCCAGATTTTCATTAAAACCGTAGATTACATTGGAATCAGCATTTACATAGATTTCGTATTTTCCGCTGGATTTTTTCTGCACGCTTAAATAAGCGTTTCTTGCTGTGGATTTTGGGATTCGTACGCTTAATTTTTTTCCGTCATTAAGTGAAATTCTTGTGAGCACCGCCGAATCAGAAAGAGCGTACAGATATTTTTCTGAAGCCTGCAAATTCAAAAGATAAACGCCTTCAAGCTGAACCGGGAAATATTTAAGTTCCTTACCGTTGCTCCAGACTTCAACCTTTCCTGACTGCGAAATAAATGCTGTGCTCACCTTGCTTCCGTTTTTAACGAGTACAGGAGAACCAAGTCCAATTTCATCCACTTCAATTGGATTTGTTTTGTTCAGGCACTGTGTTTTTTCAATATTGTAGATTTTTCCCAGGAAGCCTTTGTCATACACCGTAGCATAATTTCCCAAAACTGAGACAGGTGATTTTACAGAAAGCTCAGGAATTTCAATGTAGTCCACACTTCCCTTCAAACTTACAAAGGCAATTTTTTCATCTTCCAACGGCACATAAAGTCCGGTTTCTGTGGCTGTAGCTCTGGTAGAAATATGTGATCCCAGCATCACAGGGAAATTTGCAACGGTTTCAAGCTTTGGATTGAGCAGTGTTACAACGCCGAATGGTGAAACTGTCCAGATTGCTCCTCCTCCTGCTGAATTTACAGCTGCCGCAAGGTGAACATTGTCATTCATGGCGGTTTCCCGAATCTGCATATCGGACAAATCCATTGTTTTCACAACATGTTTATTTTCAACCCAGCACAGAAGATTTTCATCCTTCACAAACTGGAAGTCTTCTATCTCAACGTCTTTTCCAAGCTGAACAGGAAATCCTGGAACCGTAATCAGACTGCCGGATTTTCTTGCACAGGCCTGAAGCTGGAATTCAAGCTTTGAATTTTTTGTGCGCACATCAAATCGTCCCATGGTATACAACCTGAGAACTGAACTGACGGCCTGACTTGAACGAAGGAAGAATGGTGCACTTTTTTCAAGATCATAAAAAAGACTTACAGAAGCATCGGATTTCTGACCGGATGAAACCTGCTGCCAGTTTGGACTTTTTACGAGAGGATTTCCGGCATTTCTGTCTGAATAAATCTGGCTCAAAGTTTCAGGACTCTGTGAAAAATAAATGAAGCCGTCTTCCACCAGAAAATATGGTGAAGGCATATTCAAGTCAAACATTGAAAGAATCCAGTTCAGATAGTTTGGAAGCAAAAGTTTAGGCAGACGAACACCGCCCAGAATAAGACTGTCATCTTCCTTAACAAAAAATGAATCAGTAATAAGTTCAAAAATTTTCTTGCGCTGCTTTTCGTCGGAAACTTGAACTGCAAAAATCGGATCATTGTGGTTTTCAAGTCCAAATGCTGCAAATTCAGAGCCGGTCCAGGAGAAAATCAAATCTTCAAGATCCATTCCGAGGGCGGTTTTGCACAGACTTTCAGCGGACTTCCAGGTTTTCTCTGCATTTTTTTCGCGGGGAACAATCGGAAATACAGCATCTTTTAGTTCGTTCAAGGTTCCTGCATTCAAAATCGTGTAGTACTGAACCTTTTCGTTCAGTCTTGAAAGAATGGAAGGTGTTCGAGAACGTTTTTTCAGGAGCGGTGTAAGTGAATTGCTGTAATTTTCCTCGTCTTCAATTGGAATCTGGCATTTTAAACTGATGTCTGAATCTGAAATGTTCAAATCAATTACACTGAGAGAATCAGGGGAAATCAGTCCTGCCATTGAATGCAAAAGCTCGTCGGTTCCTGTAAAATCCTCCGCCAGTTGACGTCCATTAGCCACGATTCTGAGGGATTTTCCGCTGCTTTCCGAAAATAATTTTTTCTGGTCATTGGTGTAGAGAGAATCATTTTCTGCCAGGGATGCTGTTATGAGAAGATCCAGAGAATTGCTGGCAATCAGAAGATTCTTTACAGGCTTAAGATAAATTCTAAGTCCGTTTGTCTCATATTGAAAATAATTCATCTGTTCTGCCGTCATCAACATAAGTCCCGGAATGGAAACTTTTTGTGCAGCAAATTCTGAAAGCCTTGTTACTGCAGAAAAAACACCAAGATTCAGCACTGCCACAAAATCCTGATTTTTCACACCGTTGTACAGGGCCAGATCCACGGAACGGGAAAGCACAAATTCAACGATTTTATTTTCACGCAATGGTGAGGAACGCAGGCTGACAAAGGCCTTTCGAAGATGAACATATTCCGGTTTAGACAGAAGAACATCCGCAGCGTGAAGATCAAGAAGCGGGTTCACTGTATGAAAGGCTGAATCCGTGTGAATATATGCGGTGTAATTGCGCGGAACAGCAGCAAGAGACGATTTTTTATCAATTATGCAGAAGACAGCCCCGGCAAGCACCAGAAGCAGCAGTAAAATTAAAAGTGTGAATATGAATTTGAAGAAAGATAAAACTGGATTTGTCTTCTTTTTGGTTGATTTATTTTTTTTAGCAGGCGCAGTTTCATGAACAGGAACTGCTTCAGCCTGATTTTCTGTATTGTCGCTCATACACCAATCTTAAAGCGATTTGATACTTGTGACAAGGCAATATTTTCTGTCTGGAATGTACGAGTTTAAAAACAAAAAAGCACCCGAAGGTGCTTTTTTGTAACTAATCAATTACTTAGCAATTTTCTGCGAAATATTTGATTGTTCTTACCATCTGAGATGTGTATGAGTTTTCGTTGTCGTACCAAGAAACAACCTGTACCTGGTATGTATCATCGTCGATCTTAGAAACCATTGTCTGTGTTGCATCGAACAATGAACCGAACTTCATACCGATAACGTCAGAAGATACGATTTCGTCTTCGTTGTAACCGAAAGATTCAGTTGCAGCAGCTTTCATTGCAGCGTTGATTCCTTCTTTTGTTACATCTTTACCCTTCACTACAGCGATAAGGATTGTTGTTGATCCAGTTGGTGTTGGAACACGCTGAGCTGAACCAATGAGTTTTCCGTTGAGTTCAGGAATTACAAGACCGATAGCCTTTGCAGCACCTGTTGAGTTAGGAACGATGTTCTGAGCACCTGCGCGTGAACGGCGGAGGTCACCCTTGCGCTGTGGACCGACGAGGATCATCTGGTCACCAGTGTAAGCGTGGATTGTAGACATGATACCTGACTGGATTGGAGCATAGTCATTAAGAGCTTTAGCCATTGGTGCGAGACAGTTTGTTGTACAAGAAGCTGCAGAAATGATTGTTTCGCCCTTAGCAAGTGATTTGTGGTTTACGTTGTAAACGATTGTTGGGAGGTCGTTTCCAGCTGGAGCTGAGATTACAACCTTTTTAGCACCTGCATCGATGTGAGCCTGTGATT
>JAGHUJ010000036.1 GCA_018064905.1 Candidatus Treponema equifaecale | reverse complement strand
GGAGACGACTTGACATCGCTCCACACTGTCTTTCTTTCCTTCACTGCTTGATGCTGTTCAAAGAACTTTCACCGTGCTGCGGTTCATCGCAGCGGGTGAGAAATAATCTACCACACACGCTCATTCTCGTCAACACCTGAAACATAAATTTTTCATTTTTTTTCACTTTTTTTTGATTTTTTTTCAAAAATTTCGCCTTTCCCTGATTTTTTCCCGTTTTCTTCCGCTTTTCTTCGCCTTTTTCATTCTTTTTCAGGATTTCACACTCCTCTTCCAGTCTCCCCGGGGTTACCATTAATTTAAATTTGATAATCGAAAGTAATTAAGTTATAATTGTTAGAACTGGATGAAAATAGAAAAAATGTTTACTGAAGACAAAGCTATGAAACTTCAGAAGGTTTTCGAGACTGAAAAGCTTTTGAATGAAATTCGCGATACGGACGTTCTTTTGGAAAGAATTCTCACGGAAGCAAGACTGATTGCAAATGCTGACGCTGGATCAATTTATGTCATCGAGGAAAAGCAGCAGAGCACCCAGACTACCAGATTCGTGAACTATGAAAATGAAGAATTCAACAACAAGCTGCTTAGAATAAAATATGCTCAGAATGATACTCAAAAGAAGAAAATGCTGCCGGATGCTAAGACTCCATACGTTTACTTCACCGTTCCTATCACAAAGACTTCTATTTCTGGTTATTGTGCCTGCACTGGTGAACTTCTAAACATTGCTGATGCCTACAATATTCCCGAGGACAGTCCTTATAAATTCAACAGCAGCACTGACATCTCTACAGGATATACTACAAAATCTGTCCTGACTCTACCATTGAAGACTAACAACAATCAGATTCTGGGGGTTTTGCAGATTATCAATGCCATGGATGAAAACGGAAACGCAATCCCTTTCTCCAATGACTCAATTGACTATATTCAGCAGTTTGCATCCAGCGCAACTCAGGCTCTGGAGCACACCTACCTTACAAGTAACATGATCAAGCGTATGCAGAGAATGGCTGAATTCCGAGATCCGAAGGAAACTGCTGCTCACGTCGAACGAGTTTCTGATTTTTCGCTTGAAATTTACGACCAGTATGCAAAAAATAAGAAAATTGACGCTGCTGAAAAAATGAAATTCCGAGACACATTGAAAATCGCTGCGAAATGCCATGATCTTGGAAAAGTCGGTATTTCTGATACGATTCTCAAAAAAGTCACACCTAGGTTTGATGACAATGAACGTTCGATAATGTGCAGCCACACTTGCATCGGAGCACAACTGTTCACTGAACCCGAATCTGAGATTGATGAGATGTGCCGAGATGTTGCACTTCGCCATCATGAGTGGTGGGACGGCAGCGATAAAGGTTATCCTGGAAACTTGGATTTTAAGAAGTACGAAATTGGAACACCTTTGGAAAAGGCGACTCCGCTGAAGGGTGAGGAAATTCCTCTTTCTGCCCGAATCGTTGCAATCGCTGATGTTTTTGACGCCTTGAGTCACCGGCGCGTATACAAGGAAGCATGGTCCATTGATGATGCTTTCATGGGAATTCAGAATTTTGCTGGAAAACAGTTTGACCCTGAGCTTGTTCTGGCTTTCCTTCAGGTTCGGGACAGAATCATTTCCATCAACTCAGCCTACGAGAGAATGGAAAATCTGCAGAATTAGGCTAGTATTTTTTGATGTTGTAGACCTCATTCATAATGTGGGTCTGCACTTCTCTTTCCAGTTCCGAAGCCATTTTTTTCAGTTCTTTTTCACTGTAATAGTTTGATTTTCCGCCGCCCAGCCCTATTTCCGAAAGATTAAGGCTGAACTGCCGTTCTGCAAGGCGGTCCTGGATATTGTCTTTTGTGAATTTCTGCCCGCGATCATTTATCACTGTGATTTTCTTTTCAACAAGTCTTGCGGCAAAAGGAATGTCTCTTGTAAGAACTATGTCGTTGTCCGAAACGTTCTGGCAGATGAAGTCGTCGGCAGCTCCAGAAACAGCGGGACAGATTTCCATTTTGAATCCTTCCCAGCGAATTTTTGTTTTTATCTCGTGGTTTGCGACGAAGGTTATTGGTATTGTTGTTGTTTTTGCAAGGGAAACGGCATATTCTCGTGCAATCTGAGGAAATGAGTCTGCATCTATCCAGATTTTAAATTTGTACATTATTGCAACGCCCTGTTTATTTTTTCGATAAGTTCTGAAGTTATCCGCTGAGCTTCTGAATCGTTTTGCTCCTGCTCAGAAGAAATTGAAGGTGCCGCCTGCTCAAGCTGAGCGAGTTTTGACTTTTCCTTATACAGTTCGTCACAAAGCATTATTCCAGCAAGCGCCGAAACTTGTACAGGATGAGTGAGACTTCCGCTTCTTTGAATCTGGAGAATTATTTTCTTGTAATATCCTAAAAGTTTCTGGAGATATGCATCATCTTCATTTGCATTGATTGTAAATGAAGTGCCAAGCAAATCGATTTTTAACGATCCCATGCTGATTAGAATATATCAAAAAGAGACTGTGTTGAAGTGTCTGATGAGGTTTCTGTGCTGTTTTCTGTATTGCCGGAAACATTCACAATGTCATCGATGGAAGACACGTCAGAAGACGTGATTGGGGTTGAAGAAACCTGTTGTAACTGATCGAATGCAGGTTCAGGATTTGAGACTGGAACTTCTGAAACAGAAGGTTCCGGAACAACGGCTTCTGTATTTGCATTTTCGGAAACCATTGGTTCTGAATTTTGTGGTTCAGACGGCTCTGCTTGTGCTGCAGGTGAAGGCTGAACCGATGGAACTGCGGAAACAGATGGTTCCGCAGAACTTGATGCTGAAAGAACTGCGTTCTCAACAACATCAAGTCTGTTTAAGGCCTTTAAGATTCCTTCTTCAATCTTGTTCTGGTCTGACTGGAAAGACGAAAGCTGCTCCGTTTTAGCCGACAATGCGTTTGTGAGCTCTGCGCATTTTCTACGCAAAGCAGCATTCTCAGCATTAAGCTGTGCAATTTTTGCAACAGCGCTCTCTACTCTTTCTTCAAGAAGAAGAACTTGATCAAGTGAAATCATAGGGCCTTACCTTAATTAGCTTATGCTTCGAGAGCTTTTTTAGCAGCTTCTACAACTGCCTTGAAAGCTGTTGGATCTTCTACAGCCAGGTTCGACAAAGCCTTGCGGTTCAATGTGATACCAGCCTTTGAAAGACCATTGATGAAGCGTGAGTAAGTCATACCTTCATCACGTACAGCTGCGTTAATACGTGCAATCCACAACTGGCGGAAATCGCCTTTGCGGTCACGGCGGCTTTCGTATGCGTGATCAAGAGCCTTTACTACAGCGTCTTTTGCTGCTTTATAGTTTGTTCCGCGGCGTCCTGTGAAGCCTTTTGCAAGCTTAAGGATCTTTGCACGGCGGTTATTGCGTTTTGTACCATCAATCGCTCTAGACATTTTCTATCTCCTATAAATTAACCGTATGGAAGCTGCTGCTTGCGGATTCTTGCTGCAGAATCTTCTGAGAGGATTCCTGCACCACGGAGATGCATCTTACGCTTTGGTGATTTCTTTGTCAAAATATGACGAAGATTCATTTTCTTGTACTTTACTTTTCCAGTTCCTGTAAGAGAGAATCTCTTAGCAGAAGCTTTCTTTGT
>JAGHUJ010000037.1 GCA_018064905.1 Candidatus Treponema equifaecale | reverse complement strand
GTTCTCCCAAATCGGATGTGGATATTTCCCTGTTCGATTTTCCAAGCATTACAGCCTGGTCTTCAATGTCGTTGATGATGTTCTCAACTGTGTCTGTTGTTACAGGTCGCTTTTCAAGGGCTCGTTCAATTCCTTTTTCAAGCTTTGAAGGATCGAATGGCTGTCGTCTTCCGTCCCTTTTTACAACCATGAATTTCTTCTCCTCGATTCTTTCATAGCTGGTGAAACGGTATCCGCAGCTTACACATTCACGTCGTCTTCTGATGGACTCGCCATTAGCCATTGTTCTTGATTCAAGCACCTTGTCATCAAGGCTTCCGCAATATGGACATCTCATTTTCTGTTCTTCCTGTTTTGTTGTTCGATATGTTTACCAGTTCCAGATGCTCCAGTCTACGGCAAATATTTCATCATAGACTGACATTGCTGCATCCAGCCGGTCGTACCATTCCATAGTGTGTCTGATTTGTTCTGTTGTTATTTCAAAATCTTCTTCATCTTCGTCTCTGAACTTTCTGTGAGTCAGATAGATGAATAGGGCTGCGATCACAGCGAACAGATGTGGAACCCAGTTGCCGAATCTGGCGTAAATGGTCATCTGCCTTTCATAAATCGGAACACGGGCGCTCAGGAAACCTTCTTCAAACAATGGAAGACTTTCTGTCATTCTGCCACGAGGATCGATTACGCAGCTTAGACCGGCATTTGCGGCCCGTATGGTTGTGGTTCTGAATTCGATGCTTCTGTAATGTGCCACTGCAAAATGCTGGGTTTCCGCAGATTTCGTCTTGGACCAGGAATCATTTGTTATGTTCACAAAGCACTCGCTGCCCTGAAGGAACATGGCCCTGCATACCTCCAGCGCGGAATCATCAAAGCAGATTGGTGTTGAGACTTTTACTGAAGTTTTTGAAGCCTGCTTTGTTTTTTGTCCCATAAGCGAGACTATCTCAGCGTCATGGCTGTTCAATGCAGGTGTGCTCAATGGAATCTCAAACAGTGTTATTTTTTTACCCGGTGCCCATCCGTAGCTGCCTGCAATTTTCTTGAAAAATTTTCGGACTGCATCGTATTCACGGCCCGGAATCAGTTCTGCAAAAGGAACAAGATGCATCTTGATGTATTTGCCCCGGAATTTTCCATTTTCATCAAAGAGAAGCGCTGAATTTCCGTAGTCATTTTTCTGTTGATTTATGGTGAATGGACCTCCGATGATGAACGGCGTCTTCTGATTCTTTACGAATTTTAAAAGAGGCTCTTCATCCGGATAGAAATTATAGTAATTTTCAGCATTCGGAAATCTTTTTGAAAGGACTGCTTCACTCCAAACCACAAGATCACATTTTTCCTCATCATTTTTGAAGGTTTCGATTCCGTCCTTTGTGAGTCTTTGCGAAGTCTCGATATTAAGCCGTTCTGTTCTGGCAAAGGAATCGTTGTTGTGCTGAATCAGGACTGTGTTCATGGTCTTGGTCTGGTTCAGCGGCTTTGTGTATTGTTCAATTCCGTAAAACAATGAAAGCAGAAGCAATGCTCCGCAGAATTTAGTCGTGTTTTTGTAGCTGAAGAGGAGTTTTTTTGGGTAAATTGAATTTTGAACCTTTCCTAAAAGCTCAATTCCCTCACCGAGACAGGCAGAAAAAAGCACAAATAGAAAGGTTACTCCGTAAGTTCCGGTTATGTCCGCAATTTGTGTCATAAGAGGCCATCTGTACACGGCCATTGAGACTGTTCCCCATGGATATGCCAGAAAACCTGTTGACTTGCACCATTCGTACAGCGTGTAGACAATTGAAAACCAAACTGGTCGCAGTGCGATAAGGTGGCATTTGTTTCCTGCCAGCTCTTCCAGATTGTTTTCCCTTTTGCTGAACTGAGCAGGAAAATAAAAGAAAAGTCCCATTATTCCAAGAATGAATCCTGTGCCCACAAGGGAAGCTCCCAGTGTAAAAATTGCAAAACCCTGAAAATTTCCGAGCCAGAAACTTGAAAGGAGGTGTGTTACTGCTGCCTGAAGGTAACAGAGCAGAAAGGCTCTTTTGTATGATTTTGTCCTGTAGATTGCTATGTACAGAGGCAGAATTGAAAACAGACCTATGGCTGGTGAGCCGTAAAGAAAATATTCATTTGGAATTGCCAGGGCCAAAAGTACGGCCGAAAGCAAAACATAAAAAACTTGTAAAAATTGAGACATTATAATATCATTCTATAAAGTTGCTTTTAAAATTGCAACTTTAGGCACCGGGAATGCCTATCAAAAAAAGTTGGGGATAATCAGAGTGGAGCTTATTAAAGAAATTCATAAATTCGAATATTCGGATTTACCTGAAGTCATTGTCAGAACGCCTGGGCGTTTTCATCTTATCGGCGAGCATTCGTGGTTTTTCAGGGATAAGACGCTTTCAATGGCAGTAAATTTGCCTGTCTATGTTGCTGCTTCTTCAAGAAATGACAATTCAGTTCATTTTTATTTTCCACAGTTAAAAGATCATAAAAAGGTAAATCTTGCTTCTCTAAAATTCAAAAAAGAAGATCGCTGGGCAAATACAGTAAAGGCCATTCTTTTTGGTCTCAATAACGCCGGATTTGATCTCAGCGGCATGAACATAACCATTCATTCAGAAATCCTGCCTTCTGCGGGCTTTGGTATTTCTACTGCAATGAAGATTGGTGTAGCCTGGGCTGTCAGAAAGCTTCTGAAGCTTGAATGCGATGACGGACAGCTTCTCAGAGCCATTGAAATCGGAAACCGAAAATTTCTTGGTGCCGAAAACTATGTTTCAGATTTCTATGCTGCAATCTTTTCTCAGGAAAAATCCATAATACTTACCGACCATTCAACTCAATCATACGAGAATATTCCTTTTGATTTTCCTGGAAAAAAGATTCTGCTTGTGGATGCGCAGGTTCCTAGAATTGAGATTTGGAACGAGGATATGATCCGTGTGCCTGAATATGCGCTTCTTCTTGGTGAACTTAAGGAACTTAAGACAAATGTTGCCGGTGGATGGAGATATGAGGAAAATCCGCACGAGGTGAACCTTGTTCTTTCTGTTGCGCCGGAGGATATTCATAAGAAGCTCCACAGTATCATGAAGGAGCACGAATATCTGCTTCAGGCTTATGAGGGACTTAAGAAAGGTGCTTTCGGTGCTTTTGCCAGAGCCGTTAATATGAGCCATGAGAACATGAGGGACGAGTATCAGATCTCTTGTCCTGAAATTGACTGGATTGAAAAGAGGCTTCTTGAAATTGATCCGAATAATGAGGACTCGCGTAATCCGTTTACTTGTGGAAGAATCACTGGAAAGGGCTTCGGACGATGCTTCTATGCGATTCTGGATGAAAAGAATGTGCCTGAATTCAAGAAAAAACTGAGCGAGTTTACAAAAATCTTTGGCTTCCATGCTAGTTGCTACGAGGTTGAGCCTGCCAGAGGTGTAGAGATTGTCTTGTAGTTCAAACAGGAAGAAGATTCTTATTTCCAATGATGACGGAATAAACAGTGAGGGAATCAAGGTTCTATCTGAAAAGCTTTCTGCTGTGTGTGATGTGTACATAATGGCACCGGCTTCAAACCAGTCCGCCGTTTCAAGCAGAATTTCTCTCTATAAGGACCTTGAATTCGTCAGATATGATGAAAAGACTTATTCCTGTTCTGGAACACCTGCTGACTGCGTGATAAGTGCCTTCTGTTCTGATTTTTTTGGCGGCGCTAAATTTGATGCGGTTTTTTCCGGGATAAATGCGGGACCAAATATGGGAACTGACACTGTGTATTCTGGAACAATTGCTGCGGCTCGTCAGGGAGTTCTGTATGGGGTTCCGGCGGTTGCCGTAAGTCTTGAATCTCCTCACTTTGACTATGACAACAAGGACTTCAACTTTGTTCCGCTGGCTGAATTCTGCGCAAAAAATCTGGACCAGCTTATTTCGCTTTGCAGGGATGATTTATTCGTAAGCATCAATGCTACTTCAGCCGATGAATATAATGATGTGGTGTTTGCCTCAATGTGCAAAAGACAGTATCACGACAGGGTTGAGGCTGTGGAAACCGGTGAGGGCAGGTACACGGGAAAATGCATCGGTGGTAAAATCACTGTGGAAGGAGCTGAGAACTGCGACTACAATGTTGCAAGAAGCGGAAAAATTTCGATTTCACTGCTTCACGCAAATCCTTCCTACGAAGTGTACGACGGGGATATAAAATTTAATTTCTAATGGCTGCAAAAATGCGGCAGGCCTTAAGGGTGGGATATTATGGCTGAGAAAAATGTTTTAAAAGAGGGAATTGATTTGTACAACAAGCGGGATTATGCCGCTTCCCTTGCTTTTTTTCTTTCACTTCCAGATGATACAAATGCAGACAATATAGATCTTGCCTATTACATCGGGCTGTGCTATGCAAAGCTTCAGCGATACGAGGACGCGTTGGACTATCTTGAACAGGTGGTTACTTCCGGGGCAAATATTGACAGAATCCTTCAGTGCAGATATGTGCTTGCCGTGATCTATGCCATGAGCAACAGAAAGAAGCTGGCTCAATTTGAGCTGAACAAGCTTTTGGAGACCGGATACAAGCCTTCAATGGTGTATGCTTCACTGGCCTATATTTCCTGGGAACAGGCTGATGTGGACAAGTGCATTGAATACTACAAAAAGGCTCTGGAAATCGATTCAGAAAATCCAACTGCACTGAACGGAATGGGCTATGTGCTGGCCTGTGAGAACCGGGATCTTACAATGGCTCTTTCTTATTGCAAAAAAGCCCTGAACCTTTCTCCAAATTCTGCAGCCTGCCTTGATTCTGTGGGCTGGGTTTATCTTAAGCTGGGACTTGTGAACGATGCCTTGAAGTATCTGTATCAGGCCAGGGAGCTTATGCCTGAAAACTATGACATTGCAGAACACATCAAGCTGGCTCAGTCAAATTAGTTGGGAAATATTATGAAAATTGTGAATATAAAAACCATATTTGGAATTGGAATTGCTCTTGCCGTTGGTGCTACTGCTTTTGCTCAGAACGGTATTTTTAACAGTCAAGAAGCGAAGAGCAGATCAGCTGCGGGTGCCAGAAGTGCTGCCAGCGGTCTTGGTGAGGAAGAATTCAGAAGAGGTGTTCAGGCCTATTACAAGGGTTCCTTCAATGATGCAATCCTTCAGTTTGAGAAGGCATTGTCTTATCTTCCTGGAGAGAATGTTATTCTGGACTGGCTTGGAAAGGCCTATTACCGCACTGGTGCTGAAGGAACTGCTCTTCAGAACTGGCAATATGCTTCTGAAGCCGGATATGGCGGCATTCTTCTAAACAACAGAATTGAAATTGTCCGTGAGCGCCGCCTTACAGCAGGTGAGGGCTTGTCTAAGCCTGTAAAATACACAGAATCCGGTGTTTATTCTGGAAAAAATTCTGAAGGAATTCTGGTGTTCAGTCAGCCGGTTTCACTTTTGCCAAACAATGACGGAACCTTGTGGCTGCTTTCCTATGGTTCAAATGAACTTATCAAGATGGATCAGAACGGCCTTGTGTTGGACAGAAGCTTTGGTTCAATGAGCGGCTTTGACAGACCTATGGATTTGCTCAGAACCAGTGACGGCTCAATGCTGGTAAGTGAATTTGCAGGCGACAGAATCAGCTTGTTCACTTCAAAAGGCAAATTTGTAAAGAGTTTTGGTCAGAAGGGAGTTGGAATCGGCTGCGTTGTGGGACCACAGTACCTTGCAGAAGATTCAGACGGAAATATTTATGTATCTGATTTTGGAAACAGCCGTGTGGATGTTTTTGATAAGGAAGGAAATGGTCTTTTCTTCTTTGGTGGAAAACAGGGAGACTTTGCGGGGCTTGAAGGTCCAACTGGAATTGCTGTTTACGGAAACATAGTGTATGTTGCTGACTGTCTCACAGGTGCAATTCAGAAATTTGATACTGCTGGAAACTACCTTGGACTTTTGTGCAAGAAGAAGACTTTTTCAAAGCCTGAATCAATGAAGATCTGGGGACGATATCTGGTTGTTTGCGATAAGAACAGAGTTTATTCTGTTGATTCTGATACTGGTGCCGTTTTTGAAAATGTTTCTTCGGGAAATGCTCCTTCAAAATTGACTTGTGCTGTACCTGACATCAACGGAAATATTCTTGTAACGGATTTTACTTCAAATGAAATCTATGTAATGGCAAAAATGAGCGAGCTTGTGGGCGGACTTTTTGTTCAGATTGAAAAGGTTAACGCAGACAATTTCCCTCATGTTACTGTTGAAGTAAAAATTGAAAACAGAAGCCGTCAGAGTGTTGTTGGTCTTAAGGAAAACAACTTCCTGATTACAGAAAATAAAGCCGCAGTTTCAAACTACAAGCTGGAAGGCGCAACTTATGTAAACGATGAAGCTGACATTACACTTCTCATTGACCGTTCAAGAGCCAGCGCTGAATATGATGAGGCAATGGAAAATGCTGTTAAGGAACTTGCTGCAGCAATGAAGGGCAAGGGAATCTTAAGAATTGTAAGTGCAGGTAGCGTTCCTTTGCTTGAATATGAAGGTTCACCTGCAAATCTTACAAAATTCTCTGCAAGATCCCTCAAAAATCCTGTAAGTGCAAATATTTCAATGGATCTGGCTTTGAGACTTTGTGCAAATGCCCTTATCAATGAGTCCAGAAAATCCTGCATCCTGTTGATTGGAAACGGTCAGGTTACTCAGGGAGCTTTTGCAAGATATGGACTTGCTGACCTTACAACTTATTTGAACAATAATTCCATCAGCTTTGTGAGTCTTTTGCTGAATCAGGGCTCAGCCTGCAGTGAAATCGATTATCTTCAGAAAAATACTGAGGGCGGCCAGTACTATGTTTACCGTGACAAAGGCTTGGCTCAGGTCATTGAGGACATAATCGACATTCCATCAGGAATCTATGTGCTCAGCTACAATTCTGCACTTACAACAAATTTTGGCCAGAAATATCTGCCGATTGAAGTTGAAACCTATCTTATGAACCGAAGTGGACGTGATGAAAGCGGATATTTTGCTCCGTTACAGTAAACTTTGATTGAATTGTACTTATTTTAAAATTTCAGTGTGGCACCCAAAGTCAGGGTGCCATTTATTTTTGCGATTTTGTTCCAGGTTGTGTAGTATCCAAGACCTGCTGCTGTATTCAATGTTACGAATTTGTTTATCTGTGTGTCTGTTTGGTGGCTGTAATCCAGGTTGTAGTGATGTTGAAGTTTTGATGCTGAAGTTGATGAGGCAGCACCAGCATTCAGGCTGTCGGTTTGTGTGATTTTGAACTGGTTTTGTGGAGTTTCAGGTTTAAAGAAACTGTAGATTCCTGCTGCAACCGAGTCTTTTCCATTTCTTTTCCAGACCAGTGTGGCTTTTCCGTCCCAGTCATGGCTTGATTCAACAGTACCTTCCAATGCGGCTTTAACAGAATCCTTTCCGATCATAAAGAAAGTTGCCTGAGTGTACCCGTTTATGAGAACTGTGGTCTTACGAACCTGATTTTTTGGGATTTTTGCACCGGCAGAAATTGAAGTAATGAATTCATCCTGTTCATAAAATCTAAAGTGCGAAAGGCTTCCTTTTGAACCAAACAGGTTCATTGCAGAAAAATTAATGCTTTGTTTGATCTGATAAAGGTCGCTTATTGATTCTGCTGCTCTTATGTCTCTTGAAAAATTCAGCGCGGTGGATCTTGGAATGAAAAAATCGTACTTAGAGCCTGAAAAAGATCGTTTCCAGCCCAATTCGTAGAGACCTGTGTAATAGGTTGTGAAATTTTCAGATTTTGAATCAGCTTTGACTGCGGCATTTTTCACATCTTTTGCCAAATTGCTGCTGAAAAGTTCAGCGATTGGAATTGATTTGAGAAAATATGCTTTTTGTGAAATTTTTGATGAGAGCAAATCCATATCGCCGGCGTAATTTCCGCCTTTTTCTGCATTTGCTGCCGAGCCGCTGGACCTGGTGTAGCTGAAATTGAAGCTGTTTTTTCCTGCAGCAAATGGAAGTGCAAACTGAAGTTTTGAATCGTCGGCAAAGGTTGTGCTGAAGGTGGATTTGTAGCTTCCTTTGGATTCAAAAGAAATGGACGGTGAAAGTTTCAGCAGATTGAAAGCATTTTTTGCAGAAATATTTAGGCCTATGTTTCGTTTTGCGGCTGCTTTATTTCCTCTGGAGAATTCAAGTTCTGAAATATTTTTCCAGGCTTCAAAATAATTGCCGTTTTTTTCGTCCTGTATTTCCTGAATTTTTTGTTCTGCATTTGTTTTTGCGGAGAAACTGAAATTTTTGATTTTGAATGATGCTTCTCCGCAGATTTTCTGAAAACGTGACCATTGATCTGAAGAAGATTCTGTGTTTATGCTGAAGATTACAGGTACTCGCACTGAGGAAAGGTCCAGTTTTGCGCTGTTGGATTTTTCAAGATTCTTTGCGGGCGGATTGAAGCTGTAATTTTCTGAAAAAGAAAGCACATTCAAAACAGGTGAGGCCGTTGAAATTGAGTGGGAAGCTGAAGAAAGTCGCTCTTCATTTTTTGTTTCAGAATCTTTTCCACCGGCCAGATTGAGTCTAAGGTTTGCTATGGTAGCTTCAATTTCTGCGCTTCCTGAAACTACATTTTTTGTTCCTGAAATTTCATTTTTCAGGCGGGAGGTTCCATTTCCGATGGCGTTGATTTTTATATCCTTTACCAGATCATATTGGCCTGCAGAAATTACTGTTCCTTTTTTTTCAAGATTAAAGGCAAGTTTGTCCTGAAGGGTGAAGAAAGGCGCTGTTTCTGAAAGATGTAGCTCATCTATGGCAAGATTATATTTTTCTTCAGGGAGAGGTGATTTGTTTTCTGCTGTGATTGTGAATCTTGTTGGAATTACAGTTGTGTCCACAAAAGCTGAAAATTGTCTTCCGTTTGCTTCAACTTTTTTTGATTTAAAATCTACTGTAATTTTGATCCATTGGTCAGCGCAGGTTGAAAGGTTTTCTGATGGAATTTCAAATGAAACGGCGGTTTTCGTTCCGGCTTCTTCAATTGTATCCAAGGCAAAGCTTAAATCTGTTCTGCCACTGGTTTTAAGCCAGAATGACATTTTCTTGTAGTTTGAAAAATCAACTTCCTGAAAATATTTTTGCATCACAAGCTTTGATTCATCTTGAAGTGGAATTGAATCATATTTCCATTCAAAAATCTGAACTGTATTGTCTGAATCTCCATTGAAGTCCTTGATTTTTGAAGAAACTAAAGTTGTGTCCTTTGCTTCATAGCTTGAAAAAACAACTTCTTCTGGAAAATCAGCGATAAAACTGCTGGAGAGGCACTGATATGGTCCTGCAAAAATTGTGGAAACTTGAGAATTTGAATATGAACTGTTCTTTACTGCGATGATTCTGGCGCTTTGATTTTGACAGCCTGCAAAAAAAGCTCGTTCTGATTTGGAAAAATTTATTCGTACTGTCTGCCAGCCTGATTTTTTTGCATCAAAGGCTGCTTCTACATTTTCCTGAGTTGAATCGCTTATGAGCCAGGTGGGAATTTTTTCTGAATCCTCTGTGGTAAAATCCTCTTCATTGGAAACGCCCAGCTGAAGGTACAAATCATAGCCAGAATCATATGGATTTTGATTTTTTAATGCGATTTCAAAGCCTGTGCTAAGTGAAAGGGCTGAAGCTGCCGGTAAGTTTATGGTCTGTGCCGCCCATTCTTCTATAATTTCTGAGCCCTGAGAAAATTCCCAGCTGACTGGAACTGCATATCCAGAAATTTCTGTTTCACCGTGGCCGTTTTCTGCTGGATGTGCCTTGTTCTGTCCTTTTAGTTGTGGAAAAATTTGATTTTTTGAATTCAAGCTTGGAACGAATCCTTCTGGAAGATTTACGCCGGCAGATTTTATCAGATAATAGGTTTGGGAATCACAATCGTTCATTCCAAGAATCCTGTAATTTCCATTTATGTCAAAGGTTTCGCCACTAAGGGCAACAGAATTCTTCAGCTGAAACAAATCGTTTTTATATTCAACACCGGCTGCAAAAGTTCCAAAAACAGGACTTGAATATGAATCGTCGGTAAATTTTTTGTCACTGTAGGAAATTCTTGAAGATACAGAAGCATTTGCCGTTAAATTTTCGTTTATGTTCTGCTTAAATCCGGCGGCCAGGGCAAATGATGCATTCTGTGGATTTTCAGCTTCTTCCTGCCATATTGCCTGAATGTGATCTGTGGTCTGAACAGAAGTGGAAAGAGTTATGCTTCCGCTTTGAGCATCATAGCTGGCACCTGTGTCCAGAACTGAGTTTTTGTAGACCTGCACTGTTCCAGCTACAGCCTTTGTTCCAATGTCCAGTCTTGTTACAGGCGAATAGGATCTGATTCTGATGGCAAGGTCACTTTCTTTTCCGTAGTTTAAATATGCGGAAGGATTGGTCTTTGCAAAAGGAAAACGGTTTTCGGCAGATTTTATTGAATCGGATTTTGAATCTGTAGAAAAAACATCGATGTAGGTGTGGTTTTTGTAAAAAAAATCTGTTGCTGAAAATTTTGTCTCGTCTTCTGAAATTACTGCTGAATAATCTTTTGCAACAGTCTGGGAATAAGTTGAAGCGACTGCGGCATCATTTACAGAAAGGGTTCCTCCGTCATAGCGGGATGCGTTTTGGAATGGAGAAAAGCCGGAAGGATGCTGAAGGAACAGTACTGTTTCTGTGCCTGAATCTGTTTCCATTGCCGTGGTAAAATCATAATAAAAATCTGTTAAATCAAAATTTTCAAACGTGTCCTCTACGTCTTTGAGAAAAACTTTTGCAGAAGAAGACAATGCTCCTGTGAATTCCTGAGCAGTTTGATCATAAAAACTGACTGCAACAGCTGGAAGGATTCCATTTTTTCTGGCAGCCTTTGCATCTTTTGAGAGTACGATTGAATTTGTGCTTCCTACAAGAAGATATTGGCTTGAGCTGAGCCTGCTGTATTTTCTGCCTTTTTTGTCTGTGTATTCGCCTTCAACAGCTTCAACATAAATGTCCTTTACATTTTGAAGGGCCGATTCTGAGTGCAGAACATATTGGCTTCCGGTCAAATAATCAGATATGGCAATGGAATTTTCAGAAACTGCATTTTTTCCGTACCAGTTCTTGCTGTTGTAGGAAAGCTGGTCGTAGCGAAGGGCCAAATCAGCCTGCCACTTTTCTCCGTTCCAGTTGAAGGAAGCTCCAGGAGCCTGATTTTCTCCGCCACCAAGCCCACGGTTGAATTCATCTATTGCGTAAATGTGCGGAAAAACAATTCCACGGTTCCCGATTCGTGCTGATTTCAGATAGCCTTCGCCCTGATATCCTGCCGCCACAGTATTTTTTTCAAATTCATCGGCGAAGGCAGCTTCAAAATACCATTTTTTGTTGGCCATGAACCACAGCGTCAGATCAACATTTTGTGCAAACACAGGCGCTGGTGCTGAAAAACCTGGAGTTGAACCAAATCCAAAACTGTAGGCTGCGTTCATTTCCAGGGAGGTCTTCCAGTAGCCTTCTGCCAGAAACTCAATGTCCGTTGCTTCAAAATCTTTTCTGAAAATTGAAACTGGACCTTCTTCAAACTCCAGTGGTATTTTTGACGTGTCAAAGGTGATTGAACCTGCAGCATCTGAATCCTTGGATGAATATTGCTTTTGAGCATTGGCTTTGTTTCCTGAAAAAATTAATGCTCCAAGAAGAATAAGCTTGATTCCATTGTTTAAAAGTCTGGCCTTTGTGATTTTTAATGCGGGATTTTTCTGCTCGGCTTTTAGAATTGCCTGCTCAACCTTCCGTTTTTTCTCCTCGCCAAAGTCAAAAAGCTCCATTTCTCTTGGTTTTGTGTCATCTTCAAGATTCTGCATGCACACGCCAAAGAGCCGTATTCCAAGCCGTCCCTTGTATTTTTTGTGGAAAAGATTTTTTGTGCGCTCAAACAGGTCATCCACGGAAGAAATGTATCTTTCTGAAGTTTCCTGAATCGAAACTGTTGTAAAATCTTCGTAGCGTATTTTTATTGAAAGAGACTTACTTCTGACCTTTTCTTTGAGTGAACGGAACATTACTGTGTGACAAAGCTCCAGCAAGGCAGTTTCCATGGCTTCAGAATCAATCAAATCGTACTCGTAGGTTGATTCAGCACTGATGGAACGGGATTTAGGCGCATTGTTGAAGTCCTCGTATTCATTTCCCCGAACCGCATGGTACAAAAAAGAACCTGTAGCATTTCCAAAGACACTTTTTAAAAGTCCCTCTGAACGGCTGTAAATATCCGAAACCTTTGTTATTCCAATGTTTCTGAGCCTTTCCTGAGTTTTTGTTCCAGCCCCCCACAATTTTTCCAGTGGAAGTGACAGCATGAACTGAGTTTCTTCTCCTGGCTTTACCACAGTGAGCCCGTCAGGTTTTTGAAGTCCAGATGCAATTTTTGCGCAGTATTTTGTTGAGGCAATGCCGATTGAAACTGTGAGACCTGTCTTTTCCAGAATCTCCGCCTTGATTTTTTTAGCCGCTTCTTCAGGTGCTCCAAACAGTTTTTCGGTTCCTGTCATATCAATAAAAGCTTCATCCACGGACATTTGCTGCACATCTGGAGAATAATTGTAGAAAATGGACATTACTTCTCTGGATTTTTCCTGATAGCGCTTCAAATTTCCAGGAATAAAAATTCCATTTGGACAAAGTTTTGCGGCTTGAAAAATCGGCATTGCTGAATGAACACCGAATTTTCGGGCCTCGTAGGAAGCTGTTGAAACAACTGAACGACGACCACCAATTTCACCACCAACAATCAATGGCTTTCCACGGTATTCCGGGTGATCCAGCTGTTCCACAGAGGCAAAAAAAGCATCCAAATCAACATGAAAATAAACTGGTGTCATTTTTTTGTACCGATGTCAGCTGAAACAGTCTCCCTTCGGAAGACATTTTTTTCATCTGTCCTGTAAATTGCTGAAACAACAATCTTGGCCTTTGCCTTTGAATCAGCGGCGTAGTCAATTGTAATTGATTTTGGTGGATTTTCTGGAATCACAAAGCTGGCAACTTCATTTTCTTCAGATGATTTTTCATCAATTTCTGTGCGCAGCTCGTAATCGTACAAAGAGTCGTAAACCGGATTCTGTTTGTCTTTTCCAAAAATGCTCACAGAATACTGAACTGCATTTTCTTTTGAAGAAAGTTTGATGTGGTTTGTGTTCATTCCGTAGAATTCGTTGTGGAGCACCTTAAGGTTCAGAGTCTGCTGATTTTCTTCAAAAATCTGAATCCTGTTGTCTTCAATGAGACGTTTTGCAGGCTTGTAGATGAAATTTGAAAGCAGCAGCATTACACCCAGCACAAAACACAAAATTGAGATTGTGGAAATCGTTCCGTTGAAAATAATTTTCTTAAGACCAGCACCTTTGTTTTTGTTGTAAAGTTCCAGATGAACAAGAATTTTAAGCCAGAGCAGCTGAAATGGAAAAAGAGCCAGAGCCATGGAAAGATTTCCCAGAAATCCTGTAAAAATCCATCTTGAAACATCCTGAATTTCACCGTGACGAAGAATCACAATGGCATAAGGCATGAATGGAGCGGCCATCAGAACAAAAATCAGAATCAGCAGCCAGAGTTTTTTCCAGCGTCTCGTAAGATAAATCAGAAGATATTCACCGACAAATGGAATGAACAGCATAAGGTCCTTTGTGCAGAACAGAAAAATGTTAAAAAGCGCAACAAAGGAAATAATGTATCCATAAATGAAATTTTCCGTAGGAATCTTCATGAAGTTGTGAAGTGCGAAAATCAGGGAAATCAGGAATATTGAAAAAATAATTTTAAATCCGAACTGCATTACGGGATTTCCGGAGAAAATTTCAGAAAAATCATTTCCGGAGAAGGTTTTTAAGATTCCCTGAGCTGCAACCAGTCCTGCTACTGAAAAGAAAAGGGTAAGAGGAATTACATAGAGGTTTTTCAGAAGCTCATATTTGTTCTGTTCGCCTCTTTTTCCTGTAAAAGTGAATGTACACAGCAGGAAAAGTGAGATAATTCCAAGAATCATGCAGGCCAGCATACAGAAACGCTCGTTCAGAAAAATCGGTCTCAGTGGAGCTTTTGCAGGAATGAAAAAATAGTGCTGGTCCCATTCCTCAGTACCTTCCGGCGTGTACAATTCCAGAAATTTCTTTAGGGCCTGCAATTTTTCCGCCTGCTGAAAATTCATTGAGACTGCAGGAATTTCATTTTTTGTGTATTCGTACATTCTCATCTGTCCACGCACAATTCCAAGTCTGTACACAGAAGAAATCAGATTTGGAAAGTCAAAGTCTTCATTTGTGTAGAGAAAACTTTCTGCAGCCCGTTTGCAAAGCCACAATGGAGTGGTGGAATTCAATGTTGCAGTATAAATCGTATTTTTTTTCTCTGTGGTGAAGTCTATGGTGACGGCGCAGTAGTTGTCGTTGTTGTCCAGCTGTTCTGCATATACTGCGCTTCCAGAAACTTTTGGAAAATCAGCAATTTCTGAAGCTGTTGAGGCAGAAAAAAGAACATGGGCGTTGAAGGAAAGCTTTTTGTTCTTAAGATAATTCAGGAATTCCAGAACAGAGCTTTGGTTTTCATAAAAATCTTCCTGAGTAATGTCAAAGATTACGTTGTAACGCTGGCTGTCGCTGAATTCAGTTGCTTCTGCCGGAAAATTCAATATAAAATTTTCTGAAAATTTATCCTGTCCCGTTGGAGTAAGAATCTGCGTTTCTGAAGAGAAGGAATTGGCTGTAAGAATTGAGCTGATTGATTTTGAAAGCTCGTAGCCTTTTGGACTTGACTGTGCAGGTGCTGAAAAAACTGCCGTGAGTGCCGTGAGAATCAGAATGAAAAATTTTCGCATCTGCATTTATATAGAATATAATTTGTGAGTTTACAATGCAAGACCTTTGTAATATAATACTATGACTAGAACTGTTGATTCAGGGAGACGATTTTAATGCCAGCAGAAAAAAAATTCAGCTTGAACTTGCCTTTGAAAGTAATTCTTACAGAGGAAGGTACATCGCATTTCATCAGCAACAAGAAAAAGCTTTTGAGAATCCGCCTTGCTGATAATCTTGAAGAATACGGCATCTCTTTGAATCCATTCTCACCACAGTCAATCCAGAACATGATTATGATTGACTACATCTCCAAAATTGAAATTTCTATGTCTGAATTTGTTTCTGTGCGTCAGGAAGTTATGGATCTTTCAAAGGTTGTAGTTTATTCAATTCTTTACAAGCAGTTTGACCGTCAGGTTTTTGCTGATTTGATTAAATGTGACTGTGTACGCAAGCACAACCGTGCCCATCCAAATGAACTCATCGATGAGCGAACAAAAATGGAAGACAAGCAGCTTCGCTCAATGATTTCTAAAAAAGAACAGTCAATCCGTCAGGCAAAAAAGATGATTCTTGATCCTGTCTGGAAGTCAATCATGGAAAACAAGGAATATTCACTGGAAGAGCGCAATATCTATCTTCTTATGACAGAAAAATTCCTTAACCGTCTGAGCCTTATGAACTGGTACATCATCCTTAAATTCTTTAAGGATCAGGAAGGTTTCTCTCAGATCAACATTGCAATTCGTCATCTTCTTCAGACATACATGGAAAAATCCCGTGTTGCTGAATATATTTCAATTCTTCTTATGGAACTTGCCCTGAATGCGGAAAACACAAATCTTCGCAAAGAGGCAAAGAACATGTACAGCGGAGTTGATGACATTGATTCCCTCATGTTTGATCCAGAAGTTCGCTCAAAGATTATTGCACAGCTTAAACAAAAGCATCAGCTGGTATCTCTTTCATGGAAACTGGGTGGTGGTTCAACTGCCATTGGTAAGCAGGGCCGTCTTCAGATTTCTGTAATGAACAAGAGCGATGACTTTCAGGAAGCAAAAGAAAACATTGAGAACAAAATGGCCGCAGATACAAACAAGCACTCCCTCATGGATTTCTACCGCGAGGCAGATGGTCAGGAAAACACTGACATGGGCTTGTACTATCTTTCTTATCTTGATGACGCTTGTAGAAAAATCAATGTTAAGTTTGAGTCTATTGTAAACCAGTTCTCTTCAAACGATCTCACTGTAATCAACCTGATTTTCAATTTCTAGGAATTGATTTTCATGAGCAATAAAAAATCAAATTTCGGTTTTTCTCTTCTTTCTGCAGTTTTTGCATTAGTTTTTTCGTTTCTGTTATATTCCTGTGCTGATTCTGAGGCCGATGTAGTTTTCTCCGCAGGTACTGTAATATTTGATTTTGCTGATGAAGAAACTGTTGCAAATACCAGGCTTGCTGTTTATGTTCAGACTTCATCTGAGGTTCAGCGTGCTGATTATTTTACTGCAGAAAATGAAGATTCTGGCTGGATCTGGACGGTTCATTCACCTGAAATGTTCTCGGTGGATTCAAAACAATATGCATTTGCTTCAAATCTTCGTTCACCACAGGGAGAATCCATTCCACAGGGCAAATACAATGTGGTTTATTATGATGCTGCGGGAAAATCAGACGAAATGGCTTTTGAAGTGAAGTACAACAAAGATCTTCTAAAGGTAAAATCTGAAAAATCACCTGAACTTGTGCCTAATAAAACAGAATATCTTGCGATTTATGACAATCAGGATGAGCTTTTGTTTATGGGAAAGCGAAAAAATAACTGGCGTGACAATGCTGCCATTCTAAAAGACTACAAGATTGGCCACAAAATCAGAGTTTGCTATGCAAATCCATCAAATACCGTTGTTTGTCTTATGCCGGCACAGCTTTTGAAAGAGGAATAACCAATGACTGAAAATCAGACAGAAAATCAAACAGAAAATCAAACAGAAAATCAAACAAATATTATAGAAGAAACAGGCCTTACTGAGCAGGAAAAAAAACACAGGGCGATTCATACCTTTGTTCTGCGGGCTGGTCATTTTACAAATTCTGAGCGTGAAGCCTACGAGTCTCAGCACGATAAATTCTGCATTCCATACGAAAAAAAATTCTTAAACTATGAGGAAATCTTTGGAAACAAAAATCCAGTTGTAGTTGAAATTGGTTTTGGCATGGGAAAAGCAACTGCAATTATTGCTGAAAACAATCCGGACATAAACTATATCGGAATTGAGGTTCACAAGCCTGGTGTTGGAAAGCTTCTTGGTGAAATCCGTGACCGTGGTCTTAAAAACCTTAAAATTATTGAGCATGATGCCATGGAAGTTTTGGCAGATCAGATTGCTGATGATTCTGTTTCTGCCTTCCATATTTTCTTTGCTGATCCATGGCCAAAAAAACGCCATCACAAGCGACGACTGGTTCAGCGCCCTAGAACCGATTTGCTTACAAAAAAACTGTTCAAGGGAGGATACCTTTATTTTGTAACAGACTGGCTTCCTTATGCTGAATTTGCTCTGGAAGAGCTGACACTTACAGAAGGACTTAAGAACCGTTTTGAAGGCTATGCACCTCATCAGGAATGGAGACCTGAAACCAGATTTGAACAGAAGGGGCTGGATGCAAACCGCGTCATTAATGAAATGATGTTCGAAAAGAAATAGCTGGGAAATTGTCACAGGGATGTTCCATACTGTACTGGAAGCTGTGGATGCAAAAAAGGAGATA
>JAGHUJ010000072.1 GCA_018064905.1 Candidatus Treponema equifaecale | reverse complement strand
TCTTTAAACAATATTGATGATATTGTGTCGAATTATGATTTTAAGAAATAAATTATGAGTGAGGCTTAAGGTGAAGGAATTTTCATTGAAAAACATCTTCTTTGTATTTTTAGGTGTATGGTTATTTCTTTTTGGTAATATTTTTGTTTCCTGTTCTAACGAAACTGAAACAGTTACAAATATAGAATATGTGTGTCCAAAATGTCAAAAAATATATAGCACAGCACAGGCCGCTGCTGAATGTTGTGGTGTACAGATAGAATATGTGGATAAAACATATGCAGATCCTGTAATTTTTGCTACACAGGATTTAGGTGAAGGTAAACTGTTAGTAATAATGTTAACAACAACTGATGGTGGCGTCATTCACTACACAATGGATGGAACTGTTCCTACAGTGGAAAGTGCTGTATATGTGTCACCATTATCGTTTGATACAGATGCAACAATAAAAGCAATAACGATAAAGACAGGAGTTGAGAACAGTCCCGTATCGGTTGCAACAGTTTCAATTGTAGAAAAGAAAGTTACATGTACAAAATACGTATGTCCAAGTGACGGCAAAGAGTTTGATACAGCTGAAGAAGCAGAAGCTTGTTGTGGGCCTGTTGAAGTAGTTAAATATGTCTGCCCAAAATGTGAAAAGACATACAATACAGCAAAAGCTGCTACAGACTGTTGTGGAGTGCAGACAGTAGAAAAAGAAGTAACAGTTTATAAGTATGTATGTCCAAAAGACAAGAAAGAATACACAACAGCCCAAGAAGCCGCAGATTGCTGTGGTGTTCAGATTGAATATGTCGACAAAGAAGTTGAAAAAATCGTAAAGAAATATGTATGTCCAAGAGACGGCAAGGAATATGATACAGCTGAAGAAGCAGCAGATTGTTGTGGTGTACAGACAATAGAAAAAGAAGTAACTGTATACAAGTATGTCTGCCCGAAAGATAAGAAAGAATATGCGACAGCTCGGGAAGCCGCAGATTGCTGTGGTGTTCAGATTGAATATGTCGATAAAGAAGTTGAAAAAATCGTAAAGAAATATGTATGCCCAAGGGACGGCAAGGAATATGACACAGCTGAAGAAGCAGAAAAACTTGTTTACACTTCTGAACTTGCATCAGGTACATATACTGTTTACCATTTCCAACAGAAGACAACTGGCGGAAAAGCTGTTTCTGATTATGTACTTGAATCTACAGAAAACAGTAAATCAGTTGCTGCAGAGTCTACAATTGCAAACCTCAAAAAGACTTTCACAGGCTTTACAGAAAAAGCAATGGCACAGAATGAAACAGCCATTTATGTTTTCTATGACCGCAATACCATTACCTATACTTTCCAGACAGGAACAGAAGGGAAGTTTGAAGATGGAAAGACAGAAAAAACAGTAAGCGGCCTTTACGGAGCCAGCTATACAAAACCAAAGGCTCCAACAAGCGGAGACTACAACTTTGTAAGATGGCAGGATTCGTCAGAAAATGTTGCACCTTCAGCATTTGGGGCAGAAGACAAAACATGGACAGCCGTTTGGAAGGATAAGAGTGAAGGGGGAGAAACAATTCCAGAAGGATTTGTGGAAGTCGCTGGCGTTACGATTACAGGAGATGAACGTTGGACCCCAAGTTCAGACGTATTTGTAAGCGGAAGAAAGCTCACGATTCCATCACTTATCGTATGTGATCACGAAGTAACAAGAGGCGAGTTCAAGACTGTAATGGGAACAGACCCAAGCACTGCAAGTGCCTATGACAAGGACGGTAATAAACTTACAGGGGATGCAGCCCTTAACAATCCTGTAAACTATGTAAACTGGTATGCAGCAATAGCATACTGTAACAAATTGTCGATTGCAGAAGGTCTTACACCATGTTATTCAGTTGAAGGAATAACAGATTGGACAACACTTGCCTACAGTGCAATTCCAACATCAGACAACGCAAACTGGAATAATGCAGCCTGCAATTTTGACGCAGACGGCTACCGCTTGCCAACAGAAGCAGAGTGGGAATGGCTTGCTCGCGGTGGAGAAAACTACCCTTACGCAGGAAGTGACAAAGTAGGTGATGTTGCATGGTACACAACAAATACAAATGATACAGGTTCAAGAGAAGTAAAAACAAAACAGAAAAACGGATATGACTTGTACGACATGAGCGGAAACGTTTGGGAATGGTGCTGGGACTGGTATGGAAGCATTTCAAGCTCGTCCGCAGATGCTGGCGCCGCTTCTGGTTCTGGCCGTTGTCTGCGCGGCGGTTCCTGGTATAGCGACGGTGACGGCTGCCGGGTCGCTCTCCGTTACAGCAACAGCCCGATCTACCGTGGTTACCACTATGGCTTCCGTGTTTGTCGTACTGCAAAGTAAACTTTGCAGGAGCTGTAAGGAAATTATTTAACCACCTCCGCAGTCGCGGAGGTGCGCTACCAGTTCTAAATAAATTTTAAAAGGGGCTATGCCCCAAAAGAATATTTTACGGAATCGCCGGTGCCGCTTAAAGCGGCACAAAAAGGCGATGGAGAAAAATATTCTAAAACAGTTGGATTTAATCTGTAAATACAAATCACTTACTTTTCCACCAGCCAGTCCAACGCATTCTTTTTTAAGATTCCGCTGTAATCACAGTCAGGGTCCTGATCCAATGTCAAAAGCAGCTTTGGATAATTGTCTTTTATGAGTTTCAACGGTTTTAATTCCCGTTCTAAAGTTGCTTCGTCCCGGACTGTGGCTGAAACCTGAACATAAAGGTTTCCGTCCTGATTCATGGCTACAAAATCTACTTCAACATCGTCGATTTTTCCAACATAAACCTTGTAACCACGCCTTAAAAGTTCAAGGTAGACGATGTTTTCCAGAATGTGTCCGGCATCCATTGATTTTTTTCCAAGAAGAACTCGTCTCAGGCCAATGTCACAGACATAGTATTTTTCCAGCAGCTTAAGGTGTTCTTTTCCCTTTATGTTGTAGCGGTTTGCTTTGTAGACGATAAAACTTTCTGAAAGGGCTGAAAGGTAGCTTTCCACGGTGCGGGAATCCATTTTTCTTCCAGATGAAGTTAAGGTATCGGCAATTTTTTTTGATGAAACTTCAAGTCCAATGTTGTCAAAAACGAATTCCGTAATGCTTTGAAGAATTTTTACATCGGAAATGTTTTTTCTGGAAATTATGTCCTTTACCAGAATTGAATTGTAAATTCCTTCAAGATATGTGTGGATCGATTCTTCATCTTTAAGTCTGACAGTGTAAGGAAAGGAACTTGTTTCAATGTAATTTTTGTATGAGGCTTGAAGATTTTTTTCACCAGAGGCTTTGAGGAATTCTGCAAAGCTGAAAGGCTGCAGTTTGATTTCGATGTAACGGCCGCTTAAAAGAGTTGCAAGTTCTCCAGACAAAAGTCTTGAATTTGAACCTGTTATATAAATGTCGATGTTTTCTTTTATATAGAAGCTGTCTACAACCTTCTGAAAATCCTGTACCTGCTGAATTTCATCAAAAAACAGATACATTTTTTTTCCAGGAATGATTTTTGATTTCACAAATTCAAAAAAATTTTCGAGATTCAAAAGGGAACGGTTTTCAAAGTCTTCAAAATTGATGTGAACAATCTGATTTTCGCCTACACCTTCTACTTGAAGAAATTTTTTAAATTGGTCTAAAAGCGTAGACTTTCCGCAGCGACGGATTCCCGTTACGACTTTTATGAGCTGTTTGTCTTTAAACTTTTTGAGAAGGTTAAGTTCGTATTGTCTTGCAATTTCTTCTAAATCTATCATATAGATTGCATTGTAATGCGAACTTTATGGTAAGTCAAGAAAAGATTGTATTGTAATGCAAAATTGCGTCAGGGGATTGCTGCGTGCAGGCACGCTGCGAGATTTTGACTTGCTCGCAAAGGGCTCGCATTTTTGCTTTGCAAAAAACGTCAAAACTCGTTTATTTTACGTGTGCGCTTTCTGCGCACGACCCTGACTGCGTCAGGGATTGGAGTGGTTGCGAAGCAAGTCCGTCAGGACCGCGGGTACCAAGCCACGCAAAGCCCGACCCGAACCAAGGTGAGGGGGACGCCTTATATAAAATTTTCCTATTAAATTTTTGCATTTTATATAGTAGAATGTTTTTATGTCTGAAATTAAATCTTGTTCGGGAGAAGTGCTCCCTGTTTTTGCTGTTGGGCTTGTTGAAAGCGTTAAGGAAGTTAAGGGTGCTGTTCCAGAGGGCAG
The DNA here is from genome assembly GCA_018064905.1 of Candidatus Treponema equifaecale. Classification (GTDB taxonomy): domain Bacteria; phylum Spirochaetota; class Spirochaetia; order Treponematales; family Treponemataceae; genus Treponema_D; species Treponema_D equifaecale. Next base: position 4,150 of record JAGHUJ010000072.1, on the reverse strand, counting down.
CGTTTATGATTTGACCCTGACTGTTTCTAATTGTTCTGTAAAAAAGGTTTGTGCTCCTAAGGCCGGCCAGTTTTATATGCTTCGTGCTGTTAAGTCTGGTTTGCTTTTGGGCCGTCCGATTTCTATCTATCATTCTGATTTTAACGAAAAGGGTGATTCTCTTACTGTTGAATTTTTGATTTTGAGAAAGGGTAAGGGAACTGAAGAACTTTGCAACTTAGAGAAAAAAGATGAAGTTGAAATGATCGGTTCACTTGGCAACTACTGGCCTGAAGTTGCTGACGGTGCAAAAATTGCCATTGTTGGCGGCGGTGTTGGTGTTGCTCCTGTGGCTGGTTTTGCTTCAACCCTTAAAAATAAATCTTACGACTTCTTTGCTGCCTTTAAGTCTGGTTCTTACGGTCTTGAAAATGTAAAGGCAAACAAGCTTGTAATCACAACTGACGATGGTTCTGTTGGAATCAAAGGTATGATTACTGCTGCAATTGATGCTGAAAGCGTTAAAAATTATGATGCGGTTTACGCCTGTGGTCCAACTCCAATGCTTGCATACATTCAGAAAATCTGTCTTGAAGCTGGGGTTCAGTCATGGCTCAGTCTGGAAAACCGAATGGCTTGTGGTCTTGGTGCTTGTCTTGGCTGTACGATTAAAACTGCAGAAGGCAACAAGCGCTGCTGCAAAGACGGTCCGATTTTTGACGGAAAGATTCTTGATTTTACAAAGACTTACAGCGAAGTAACTTCTCCTAGAAAGAGATCTCTCGACTGCGCTCGAGATGACAATAATGGTAACAAGAATGTCATTTCGACTGGAGCTGGTGACAATAAGAATGTCATTTCGACTGGAACTGATGACAGCAAGAATGTCATTTCGACTGGAGCCGAAGGCGGAATGGAGAAATCTGTTGACCTTTCTGTAAAAGTTGCAGGCGTTTCTTTCAACAATCCTGTAATCGCTGCTTCTGGAACTTTTGGTTACGGTTCTGAATATTCAACTGTATTTGATGTAAACGGGCTTGGCGGTATCTGTTCAAAGGGTCTTACTCTTGAAGCCCGCCCTGGTAATCCTGGTCAGCGACTTGTAGAAACTCCAAGCGGCCTCATCAACTCAATCGGACTTGAAAACCCTGGAATTCAGCACTTTATCGACCATGAACTTCCAGAAATGCTTAAATTTGAAGCAACTGCAATCGCAAATCTTTCCGGCTCAACTCTGGAAACTTATGTTGAAGGAGCAAAACTCCTGGATAAGACTGACATTCCAATGATTGAACTTAACATCAGCTGTCCAAACGTAAAGGCTGGTGGAATGGCATGGGGAATGGACTGTACTGCTGCCGGAACTGTTGTAAAAGCCGTTCGTGAAGTAACAAAAAAGCCTCTCATGGTTAAACTCAGCCCAAACGCACCTGATTTGATCGGTGTTGCAATGGCTGTAAAAGAAGCAGGGGCTGATGCAATCAGTCTTGTAAACACATTCCAGGCAACTTCAATCAACATTGAAACTGGCCGTCCTGTATTTGAAAACATCCGTGCTGGTTTCTCTGGCCCAGCTGTAAAACCAATCGCCCTCAGAATGGTTTACGACTTGTGTTCTGCAATGAACAAGCTTCCAGAAAGTGAAAGAATTCCAGTCGTTGGACTTGGCGGCATCAGCTGCTGGCAGGATGTTGTTGAATTCATCATGGCTGGTGCTCAGGCTGTAGAAGTTGGAACTGCAACTTTCGGAAATCCTTATGCAATGCGGGACATGGTTGCGGGTCTTGAACTTTTCATGCTTCGCAAAGGCTACAAAACTTTGGATGATTTTAGAGGCTGTGCTCTGTAATGATTTTAAGCAATTATTTTGTACTCATTTTTATTTCCGGGGCAATTTTCAGTTTTCTTCTGGGATTTTTGCTGGAGCACATTGATTTTTGTTTCCGCAAAAAACATGGAACTGAAATTCCTGAGATCATAAAGGAACATGTGGAAAAGGCAACTCTGGAAAAAACTGTGCTTTATGAAAACGCAAAGTATAGGCTTGGAATTCCTTCAAATCTTATCCAGCTTGCTTTGACTTTTTACCTGTGGTTTTCTGGATTTTATCCTGCAATTTTGGAAACTGTCTGGAACTGGACTGGAAATTCCTTCTTTATTGCATTGCTTTTCATGATTATTTCGGCAATTCCATCCACAATCATTTCTCTTCCATTTGACTTGTACTCGGAATTTGGAATTGAAAAACAGTTTGGTTTTAGCAAAATGACACCTGCCATGTGGGTTGCAGACCAGTTCAAGGGAATTTTCGTAAGCCTTTTGATTTCTGCTCCGCTTTTGCTGGCAATGACTGGACTGTTCAAGTATTGCGGCAACTGGTGGTGGATTCTTTTGGGCGTGGTTTACCTTGTGTTCAGTCTTGGAATTTCCGTAATTTATCCGCTTTTCATTGCGCCGCTTTTCAATAAGTTTACTCCCCTTGAAGACGGCGAACTTAAGACAAGACTGGAAAATCTTCTTCAGAAATGTGGTTTTAAGGCTTCGGGACTTTTTGTTATGGATGCAAGTCGCCGTTCAGGTCATTCAAACGCATATTTTACTGGTTTTGGAAAGTCAAAAAGGGTTGTTCTCTATGACACATTAATCGCTCAGCTTACCCCAGAAGAAATTGAAGCAGTTTTGGGACATGAACTGGGACACTACAAGCACCATCACATCATAAAGCGAATGTTCGTTATGATTCCGCTGATTTTTGCAGTGCTTTTTGCCATCAGTATCTTTGTAAAGCTTCCGTATTTGTATGAAGGCTTTGGATTTGCCGCTGATGAAGTGATTCCGTTTCAGATGAAATTTATTGGAATGTGGCTGGTTTCTATCTGTTTTGGTGGATGGCTTGAAATTTTTAATCCGGTGGCAAATTTCTTCAGCCGCAAGGATGAGTTTCAGGCAGATGCTTTTGCGAAGAATATCTGTGGAACCGGCGAACCATTGATTACGGCCTTGATTAAATTGAACAAGGAAAATCTGAGCGAAATCCAGGTGCCGAAGATTTATTCTGCCTTCAACTACAGCCATCCGCCGCTGCTTGAAAGAATTCAGGCTCTGAAATAAAAAAGGTCAGGTTTACTTGCGACATCCTGTCGCTAACAAGTTTTGACCAGCAAAACTTGCGATTTTTTTCTGCTAAATGCGCCGTCCGTGGCGCAATTTAAACTGAAAAGGTCAGGTTTACCAGACACAATTCTTAACATCATAGAGCTGCTCCTTCCGGCCTGACTCGGTTTTGAAGAAAGAATTTGTTGGGACCTGACCAATGTTAAGAAGATAACATAAAATCACATTGTTTTCAATAAGAATGGAGTTTCAGAATTTAATTGTTTATGTGGTTCTGGAGGTATTCCATTTTTTGCTTTCTGAAATTTGCATCCATGTTCTGATTCAGAAAATCTATTCCGGTTTCTGCTTCCAGCTGGTATAGGTTGTAGTTGAATTCCTTTAAGTCGCAAACTTTTTCATAATCGCTTGGAGCACGGTTTGGAAATTTGTAGCACTTAAAAATCCACTTTCCTTCATCCTGATAAATCAAAATTCTGTAGAAGGCGATTGGCTTGGACACGCGGTTACCGAATAAAAATCTGTTTTTTGAAAATTCCTGTTCAAAAATCGGGCCTGAATAAACCTGTACGCTTCCTGTTTTTGCACCAATGTCTTCAATTTCATCTGTGATTCTGTCCCAGATATGTTCTTTAAGGGCAGCACTCATTGGCAGAATATTTGAAGTAAGATATGTGGATTTGTAGGCTTCAGCACTTGAAATTGCGTGTTCTTTTGGAAAGAGCTGTGTTTTGTTCAAATTGAATGCATCAAAATCCTTTGCAGTGCTTCTGTTTGCCTTGATTCGGGTATCTGTTGTCCATTCACCTGCTGCAGAAGGAATCCCCTTTTTCATTTCCGGTGAATATGTGTACACGGACCAGATTGGAAGTCCGTAAAGCTCGCTGAAACCAACTGAATATGCCTTGTTCTGAATTGGATAGCTGGTTTTGTCCGCAGCTACTGGTAATGTCTGTGCTGAAGCAAAAAATGGAAGGCACAGAAGCAAAATTGATAAAACTCTTTTCATATATTTCCCCTCAATTATTAACACAGTTATTTTAACGCAGATGTGATT
>JAGHUJ010000024.1 GCA_018064905.1 Candidatus Treponema equifaecale | reverse complement strand
GATTAAAATAATATTGATCATTTAGAGTGCTTGTTTTGTAAGAACAAGTCACGATAGAAAATGAAGGAGTTTTTGAATGAAAAAGGGCGTAGTAGTCTTTGCTAGTCTTGCACTTTTGTTCGCTTTCTGTGTTCCTGCAGTGGCACAGCCAAACACAAGAGCTGTTGAGACAATTGTCGTTGAGAACTTTGACGACACAGGAAGCAATGAATGGACATGGGGAATTCAGGCAAGTCATTACATCGATGCAGAAAAGGGCTTCCCAAAAATGACATATTTTGAAGCACAGCCTAATTCACTCAAAGTTTTCAATAAAGAAGGTGAAACACCAAAGGTTCTCGGTGTACAGACAAGTTACCTTCGTAAAGGTGAAAACTGGTTTGAAGTATATCCAGAAAAAGATGGTAAACCATATGAAATTCCATTTGTTGGTACAGTAACTCAGCTTGATTTCTGGGTTTGGGGTGCTAACTACTTGTATTTCATCGACGTGCTTTTGCGCGATGCTGATGGTCGTGTTTATACACTTCCTGCTGGAAACCTTGCTTTCAATGGTTGGAAGAATGTTATCGTAACAATTCCTTCACACATCAGACAGCACTCAAGACTTCGCAGCGGACCTAAAACAATGTCTTTCGTAGGTTTCCGTGTTCGTACAGATCCTGATGAGTATGTTGACAACTTCAACATCTTCTTCGATCAGTTCAAGTATACAACAAATGCTTTGAGCAACATCTTTGATGGTTATGAATTGAAGGACATCGATTTTGGTGGTTCTGGTTCTAACGGAAGCTCAAGCACAGCTTCAACAAATGATGCTAAGTAAATAGGAGATCTGGAATAATGAAAAAGTTAGTTACATTAGCCTTTGCTTTGGCAGTATCAGCAATGGTATTTGCTCAGGATAATTCAAATAGAAGCGAAAGCCTTGCAGCTCCAGATCCAACAGTAATTGGTAATGATTCAGCAAGACAGGCTCTTCGTGAGATTTCTGTAGACAGATTTGAATTGGAAGGAAGCTGGAATGCTTCTATTTCACCAGATAACGGTGTTATCAACTCACGCCTTTTTGAAGGTGCACCAATGGCTAAAGAGCCACTTAAGGGTGAAGAAAACGCATCAGATACAAACGTACTTGGTGTAAAGGTTGAATTCTTCCGCCGTGGTGTAAACTCATTCTACATCAGATCAGCTCGTCCAATCCCAATCGAGGGTGTTACAAAGACTATTTCTTTGTGGGTTGCTGGTCGTAACATGGATCACCAGATGTATGTTCTTGTTCAGGACTACAATGGAAACAACTTTGAGCTTTACCTTGGTTCACTTGGTTTCTCTGGTTGGAAGAAAATGTCTGTAGCAGTTCCACCTACTCCGGATGGAGAACATGGAATCATTCAGTCATCTGCTTACCATGGAATCAAACCAGGTCTTAGAATCGTAGGATTCAGAATTGACTGTAATCCAATGTTGGCACGCGGTACATACTACTTGTACTTGGATGACCTCCGTGCTACAACTGACCTTTATGACATCGAAAATCGTGATGAAGACGATATGAACGATGACTGGTAGTAGTCAGTTTTGATTATTTAGTAAAATAATTAGTAAGCCTGTTGAAATGTTTCAGCAGGCTTTTTTGTGTTTAAATGATGTAATTGCAATTAGTGATTGATTTTGCTTGTAATGGATTTTTAATACTTGTAGAATGATTTTATGAAATTAAGTGATTTTAGCATTCGTGCTTATCAGAATGTTGGTAAAAAAAAATCTGATGGTACTTCAGAAGATAAATTTCAAAAAACTGTTTTTGAAGATAAACAGTCAGTTTCTGCTCAACTTCGAGCTTCACAGAATAATGAAAAAAAACAGAATGATAACCCGCCTAAAAAATCAATAATTGTTCAAGAAAGTGACTATGAGGGAAATTTTCAGGCAAAAGTTGCTGCAAAGGCTTTGACTTCTGGTGGCTTAATAAAGGTTCCGGAACAGCCAAAGGAAAATGATGGAAGAGACAATGTTTATCGTCGTGTTGCTAAATTCCTTCTTCTGATTGGTGTGGATGAGGCTGCAAAAATCATGCCTCATCTTACAGAGGAGCAGACGGAAAAAATAATACCTGAAATAGCATCTATCAGAACTATTGATTCTGACGAGGCGGCAGTGATTCTTGATGAATTCAAATCTCTTGTTGCCAAGGCGAGGGAATCTGGTGGTGTTGATACTGCCAAAAATATTCTGAACAAGGCTTTTGGAAAGGACAAGGCAGATGCTTTGATGGAAAAAGTTTCAAGTCAAAGCATCGGAAAACCTTTTGAGTATCTTCAGGAAGCCGACAGCGACAGAGTTGGAATTTTATTAAAAGATGAATCCAATCCTGTGCGGGCGCTGGTACTTTCGTTTCTGAAACCAAAGGTTGCGGCTGCTGTTATTCAGAATTTAGGTGAAGATGATAAAAAGGATGTTATTCTGCGCTTGGCCAAGTTGAAAGAAATAAATCCTGATATTGTTAAAAGGGTTGATCAGGCAATGCAGGCTAAGATGAATTCTCTGGCTGCTTCTAAATCTGATAAGATTGACGGAAAATCTACGCTCGCTCAGATTCTTAAAAGAATGTCTCCTGAGGCTGAACAGGAAATTCTTGATAATTTGTCTGATCAGGATCCTGATTTGGGATCAGAACTTAGAGAAAAACTGTTTACGATTGAAGATATTCTTAATGCTGATGACAGGTTCATTCAGGATTTTCTTAGGGATGTTGATGAGGAAGAAATTGCATATCTTCTTGCCGGAAAGGACTATGAATTCAGAACAAAGATTCTTTCAAATGTTTCGGAAAACAAGCGGAATTCTATCATAGAGACGGAAGATTTCTTAAGACCGATGAGAAAGTCAGACTGTGAAAAAGCAACTTCAAAATTCTTCAGCTTTATGCGGCGGGCTTATGAAGATGGAAAATTGATTATAAACGGAAGGGATGACGAAATTTATGTGTGATATTTTTTCAACTGGGGCTGAATACAAAAAATTTGAAACAATTAAGGTTTTTGAAGTAAGTGATTATCATTCTAAAGCTGTGTATTTAAGACATAAAGTTACGGGACTTGATGTTGTACATCTTTTTAATGAGGATTCTGAAAATCTTTTTGCATTTGCATTCAGAACACCAAATCCAAAATCCAATGGTGCGGCTCACATAATAGAACATTCTGTCCTTTGCGGCTCGGAAAAATTTCCTCTTAAGGATCCTTTTGTAAATCTTGCTAATCAGAGCTTGAAAACTTACCTGAATGCAATGACTTATCCTGATAAGACGATTTATCCGGCCAGTTCAATTGCAAAAAATGATTATTTCAACCTTATGAATGTGTATGGAGATGCTGTTTTCTTTCCAAAGCTTCGAAAAGAAATTTTTATGCAGGAAGCTCATAGATTGGAATTGGACGAAAATGGAAATCCATCTATTCAGGGAGTCGTTTACAATGAAATGAAGGGAAATTATTCTTCTTTTGATTCTGTTGCCAACGATTGCATTCAGAACAGTCTTCTGAAAAATTCTGTTTATGACAAGGATTCTGGCGGGGATCCTGTGGAAATTCCTACAATCACCTATGAGGAGTTCAAGCAGTTCCACGAAAAATGGTATAGGCCGGACAACTGCATCGTTTTTCTTTATGGAAATATTCCAACTGAAGAACAGCTGGATTTTTTGCAGGATAATTTTATTGATCGATTGGAAAAAAAATATCCTTCAGAAATTTGCAATCCAGAAACAAGAAAGGAAAGACTTAAGGAATTCTTGAATTTTGTTACGAGCGATGAAATATCTGCACCGATTTGCTGCAATTATGAAGGTCCTGCTGGTGACAGTGAAAATGAAAGCACTGTACTTGTAAGCTGGAAAATTGGAAAAGTGGAGAATTCTTATGATTCAATGAAGGATGTGGTGATTGCAGGAATTTTGGCAAATCACGATGGCTCACCGTTGCAGAAGGCTTTGATGGATTCTGATTTGGGTGAAGATACGGCTCCTCAGTGCGGCTTTTCAAGTTCCTTTTATGACAGAACCTTCACAATCGGATTGCGGGGAGTGAAAAAAACAGATGCCAAGAAGGTTGAGCAGGTTGTTTTGGACACTCTCAAAAATGTTGTGGAAAAAGGTGTTTCAAAGCGGGATTTGGATGCTACTTTAATGGGGCTTGAAATTTCCCAGAGAGAAATTAAACGGGGTCACGGTCCTTTTTCCATTGCTCTTATGACCAGATTGGTTACTGGATGGGCTTACGGATATGATGTTGAGAACCAGATTCGCTCAAGAAGGGATTTGGAAAATGTGAAAAAGGAAATTTCTGAAAATCCTGACTATCTGGTTGATTTGATCAGAAATAAATTTCTTGATAATCCTCAAAGAGCCTTGATAGTTGTAACACCTTCAAAAAAATTCAATGAGAAACGGGAGAAGCAGGAAAAAGAGCTTCTGGAAAAATTGCTTTCGGAAACTTCTGTTGAACAGATAAAAAAAGATTGTGATATGCTTCACGAATTTCAGGGGACAGAGGAGGATGTGTCTTGTCTTCCTCATCTGAATCCAAAGGACTTTATAAAAGATGGAAAGCCATTCCTGAATAAGGTGAAAATTGACATCTGTGAGACCTCGGCTTGCGATGGAAAAAACATTCCCCTGCTTGTAAATGAAGAGAATACAAATGGAATCGTTTATTTTGATTTAGGATTTCCTGTGGATTGTCTTGAAGCTGAGGATTATCCGCTTCTTTCATTGCTTTCTGACTGTGTTACGGAATGTGGCTGGAAAGATTTGGACTGGGCCAAGGCTGCCGAGGAAACTGCCCTTCACACTGGCGGAATTGGTGCACATCTTTTGACGATGGATGGGCCTTCAACAGAAATTTCAAGAAAATTCTGTGAGCAGCACAAATGGACCAACCGTGACTGGCTTGTTTTCAGAATGTTTATGATTGAAGAAGAGTGTGAAAATGCTCTTAAGCTTCTGAGCGATTGTATTACAGGTGTTGATTTTTCTGATTATAAGAGAATTCGCGATATTGTTACTGAAACCAAAAATGATCTGGAGGCTTCTGTTGTTCCTGAAGGACACATTTATGTTTCAAGCCGTGTATGCAGTGGAAACAGCAAAAAATCAGCAATTGATGAAATTTGGAACGGAATCACCCAGCTGTATGTGGTTCAGAAAACCTGCCGGCTAGAAGATGAGAAAATTTCACAAAAATTCTCCGGGCTTTTTGAAAAAATAAGAAATTCTGGAGCCATCATCCATATTACGGCAGAAAAATCAGGTCTTGATTTGATGGAAAAGCTTCTCCCTGAATTTATTTCAAAAACTGGAATTGTAAGTTTGAAGGAACCATGCGCAAATTCTCTGGAGAAGTTCAAGAGCGTGATTGCCGGCTATTGTGGATGCAAGGAATTGGAGCAAAGCGAAACTTTCACTCTGGAAGCACAGGTTGGTTTTGCAGCCTGTTCAATTCCTGCCGCTCCATATGGTACAAAGGATTGTGCTGCGGATGAGGTTTGTGCTCACTGGCTTTCCAACAATCTGCTGTGGGAAAAAATCAGAACGATTGGCGGCGCTTACGGAGCTTTCTGCAATCCTGAGACCTGCAGCGAACTTATGCTTTTTGCAACTTACAGAGATCCTTCTCCTTTTGATTCCTGTGAGACTTTCAAAAAATGCGTTGAAGAATGTGCTGAGATGGATTTCAGCCAGGAAGAAATTGAAAAGGCCGTGATGGGATGTTATTCTCATTTTATTCAGCCTCAGGCTCCTAAAGGACGAGGTTCAACATCATTTACAAGAGCTTTGTATGGAATTACTGATGAAGATCGTGAACGAAAGGTGAAATGGCTTCTGGAACTTACAAATTCTGATGTGAAAAATGCCTTTGTCCGAATGGCTGGAGAAATGAAAGATTCAAAAGATTCTGCAAAAAACAGAAGTGCTGTGATTTGTGGCCGTGGCTATGCGGAACAAAATGCTTCAAAACAAGAAAAATATGGAAAAATTACGAATTTATCTTTATAAAGTGAGGTTTATATGAAAGATAACAAGCTTGAAAAATGTCTTAAAATGATGCGCCAGATTGTATCAGATATTCAGGGGGCGCCTTATCCTGGACCTGATCTGGAGCCTGAACTCTACAGAATCTGGTATGAGCATGTTCAGAGAGCCTGCGTTGAATGTCTGTCATATCTGGATGAAAATTATCCTCTTGAACAGGAAGACATCAACAAAACATTAAATAAATTCTTTAAATAAAAGCTGCAGATTGCTTAAAAGTTGCATTTTTTCTAAAGCACCTCTCTGGAAGTTCCGAAAATCAAGGTAGATAATTGTTTTTGTTTGGTGCAGGTGACTAGAAAATGGCAGACATTAAGGTAAATCAGCATTTAGATCAGTATGTTCTCCGTGGAAAACTTCGTCAGGAAGGTTTTGAACGATGGAGATATGTTTTTACAGCTGTTAATGCTGATACAAATCAGGAAAGAAAATTTTTCATTGAGCTTTACATCGTTAATCCTGGTGTTTCTCCGAAAGTTGCTGTAATTGGTCAAAAGTCACGGCTTGCTGTATCTGAGTCTGATCTTCAATATGCTTTGGCTGGAACTGCAGCTGCACAAAATGCAAATGAGGAGCTTGCAGTGAAACCGTCCTATGTTCTTATAAAGGCTGGTTCATATGGAAAGGCTGGAAAGCACTTCAATAAATTCATCGCTTCATCACAGTTTACAGTTATCAAGAATGCCGGAACTTTTAAAGCTGGGGAATGTATGTTTGGTCAGAATTCTCTCAGCGGTTCAATTTCTGTAAATTCTCAGGAACTTCGTATAAAGCCTGAGCTTTTGTGTGACGCTGGTTCAATGGAATGGGATGTTAAATTTGAACGAAACATTCTGAGCGAACCGATGTACAAGAAGGGGGACTCATTCTGGGCTCCTTTTGGTTTGAAGACTCTTTATTCTGGTACAGTTACGCTGAATGGTCAGGAATATCTGATTACGCCAAAAACTTCTTTTGGTTATTCGGACAAAAGCTGGGGAAGCGGTGTTTTTAATCCATATTTTCATTTGTCTTCAACAAAACTCACAAGCATTATTTCTGGAAAATCCATGCTCAATTCCTGCTTTGCCATTGACGGTGAATTTGAGAATTCCCTTAAAGGCATACTGTTCCTTGAAGGGGAGGTCTTCAAAATTGGCGAGAAAAAACTTTTCAGAAAAACTTCGCTGATTCATGAATGTACTCAGATGCCTGGCAAAGAAGGTGAGGAAAAAGTTCACTGGATGGTGAGCACTCAGAACGGAAAATATGTGATAGACATAGATGTTTATTGCAATGCGAATGAAATGATTGTCAGAGACTATGAGATTCCTCAGGGAAAGAGGTCTTTGATGAAAATTCTGGGAAGCGGAAGCGGAACCGGTGAAATTCGCGTTTATAAAAAGCTTGGAAAGAATCTTGAGCTTCTTGAACATGCCAATATTTACGATGCTGTCTGCGAATTTGGCGAAATCGAAGTCATAGGTAAATAAAAACAAAATAAAATTTGCCGTTTGCCGTTTTTTTTATTATTTTCATTATGAAAGAAATAAAATTACGGAGGCAAATCAATGACCTTTGATCAGTTTACATTAAAAACACAGGAAGCTATTCAAAATGCCACCAGTCTGGCCCAGCAGAACGATTCCAGTCAGGTTGGGCTGGAGCATCTTCTTTACACTTTGTTAGAGCAGAAGGACGGAATCATAAAGCCGCTGATTGAGCGAATCGGTGCAAATCCTTCTCAAATTCAATCAAAATTAAAAGAATATATCGACTCAAATCCACGGGTTACCGGCAACGTGAACATGGCTTTTTCTCCTGCTGCGCAGAAAGTTGTGGCAAAGGCTGAGAATTTCATGGCAAAGCTTGGGGACTCTTTTCTTAGCGTGGAGCATCTTCTTCTTGCCATGTCTGAAAGCGATGACAGAATTGGACAGCTTTTAAAAGATAACGGAATTACAGAAAAAAATATTCTTGAAGCACTTAAATCGATTCGGGGCAACACGAAGGTTGATTCTCAGGATCCGGAAAGCAAGATGCAGTCCCTGGAAAAATATTGTACGGATCTTACGGCAAGGGCCAGACAGGATAAGATTGATCCAGTTATTGGCCGTGATGAAGAAATCCGACGTGTGATGCAGGTTCTGGTTCGCCGCACAAAAAATAATCCGGTTTTGATTGGTGAGCCTGGCGTTGGTAAGACTGCCATTGTTGAAGGTCTTGCCCGTCGTATTGCCAGCGGTGATGTGCCTGAGTCTCTTAAGGACAAGCGACTTCTTTCCCTTGATATGGGATCTTTGGTGGCCGGTGCTAAATTCCGCGGTGAATTTGAGGAAAGACTTAAGGCCGTTATAAATGATGTGGCAAAGTCTGAAGGTCAGATTATTCTTTTTATAGATGAACTTCACACGATCGTTGGTGCAGGTGCTGGTGAGGGCAGTATGGATGCTTCCAATCTTCTGAAACCTGCTCTGGCCAGGGGAGAACTTCGTGCGATTGGTGCCACAACTTTGAATGAATATAGAAAATATATTGAAAAAGATTCTGCACTGGAACGACGTTTTCAGCAGGTGTATTGTGCAGAGCCGACTGTGGAAGACACTATAGCAATTCTCCGTGGACTTAGGGACAAATACGAGATTCATCACGGTGTAAAAATCAATGATGAGGCTCTTGTTTCTGCAGCAACCCTTTCTGACCGCTATATTACAACCCGTTTCTTGCCGGACAAGGCGATTGATCTGGTGGATGAGGCTGCTTCACGGCTTAAGATGGAAATTGAAAGCGAACCTACAGAACTGGACCAGCTGGAACGAAAAATTCTTCAGCTTCAGATTGAAAAGCAGAGCCTCAGCAAGGAAGATGATGCCGCTTCAAAAGAACGCCTTGAAAAACTTGAAAAAGAACTTTCTGAAATTTCTAGCCGTCGTGATGCCATGAGACTGAGATGGCAGAATGAAAAAGCTGAAATCAATAAGTCCAGGGAGCTTAAGGAGAAACTGGAACAGGCTAGAATCGAAGAAGAAAAATATGTAAGGGAAGGAAATCTGGAAAAAGCTGCCGAATTCAAATATTCGATTATTCCTGATCTTGAAAAGGAACTTTCTGAAAGTGAAAAAAAGGATGATGAGAGAAGCAAAGCAGAGGATAATCAGGATTCATCGGCACTTTTAAGACAGGAGGTTACAGAAGAAGATATTGCAAGAGTTGTCTCAACCTGGACTGGAATTCCTGTGAGCAAGATGATGACCAGCGAAAAACAGAAATATGTTCAGCTGGAAAATGTTCTCCATGAGCGTGTAATCGGGCAGAATGAAGCGGTTTCTGTTGTAAGCGATGCAATCAGACGAAACCGTGCGGGGCTGAGCGATCCTAACAGACCTTTGGGCTCATTCCTGTTTATTGGACCTACCGGCGTTGGTAAAACTGAACTTGCAAAGACACTGGCTGATTTCCTGTTTAATGATGAAAAATCGCTTACAAGAATTGATATGTCTGAATATATGGAAAAATTCTCTGTAAGCCGCCTTATTGGTGCACCTCCTGGATATGTGGGCTACGATGAAGGCGGTCAGCTTACTGAAGCTGTGAGACGGCGGCCATACAGTGTAATTCTGTTTGATGAAGTGGAAAAGGCTCATCCTGATGTGTTCAATGTGCTTCTGCAGGTTCTGGATGACGGACGATTGACTGACGGACAGGGAAGAGTTGTGGATTTTAAGAATTCCATCATTATTATGACCAGCAATCTTGGAAGCGATTTGATTCTGGAAAGTGAATCTGCACAGAATTCTGAGCTTCGTGAAAAAATAGATCGGCTTCTGCTCAGAACATTCAGACCAGAATTCCTGAACCGAATCGATGAAACGGTTATGTTCAACAAGCTGGACAAAAACTGCATTGATGGAATTGTGAGAAATCAGCTTAAGCGGGTTCAGAAAAGGCTGGAAGAAAGACGAATCAAAATTGAATTTGATGAAAGTGCTGTAAGCTTTATTTCAGAAAAAGGCTATGATCCGGCTTTTGGTGCAAGACCTGTAAAGCGTGCGGTTCAGACTTATGTGGAGAATCCTCTGGCAAAGGAACTGCTTTCTGGAAAATTCGGTGAAAATTCTGAAATTAAAGTGAGCAGTTCTGGACTTCAGCTTGAATTTTCCTGAGCTTGAAAACCGCAATTTTCAATGATAAAAAAATCTGCTACAATGGTGGAATGAAATTCAATAAGATTGCACTTGCTTTTGTTCTGCTTTTCATTCCACTTTATGGTGGATTCTGCAGAACTGGAATTGGCGGGGCTTACACATACAATTTATCCACAACTCCAACAGACTGTGTTTCTGCCACTTTCAGACAGGACACTCAGCCCTGGTCAGTGCTTACAAATGCTCACTTGGACTGCAATAAATTTTCTGTTTTTGTGGATAACTGGTTCATTAATGAACGAATCGCAGAGCATCTGGATTATTTTGTTCTTTGGGGAATCAGCGGTGAATTTTTGAAGAACGATGAAAAAATGGAAATTTCCACCGGAGCAAGAGCTGGAATCGGACTTGATTTCTTTTTCTTCCGCCGGCATCTTGAAATCTTCACTCAATTTGTTTGGAATCCATATTACGGAATAAAATTGAATGAGGACAATGAAATTTCACCTTTGTTTCGGCCTGCCAGTTTTCCTTGTACTGCGGGGCTTAGACTTTGGTTTTAGGTTCGCTTGACCTAAAGTTTTATCACAATTAAACTGTTTGAATATGATTGAAGTTAAAGATACTGACCTTTTTGATTTGGAAGAAGAAGATTTTGATACAATTCTCGCTCCAGATATCGCTTTTCACGGAAATATTAAATTTGCAAAACCATTTATGATCAGGGGAACTGTGGACGGTTCAATTGATGCTACAAGTGACCTGGTGGTTGATTCTGATGCTGTTGTAAAGGCTGGAATTTCTGCTTCCAGAGTGCTGGTTCGTGGAAAAGTTGAAGGCAACATTGCTGCAAAGGATCTGGTTTTTGTGACTGCATCGGGTTCAGTTCTGGGGGACATCACTTCAAAACAGGTTGTTCTTGAGCCAGGTTCTCACTTCACTGGTCGTTGTACAATGACCAACTGATTCTGATTTCGAATTATATTTGATTGAAACTTCTAATGGTGGAAAATAAATGAAAAAGATAATTCTTGCACTGGTTTCTGCACTTTTGTTTCAGGCTGTGGCATTTGCTCAGCGGGCTGATGCACTTGTATTGTACAGAAGCGGAAACTATCCTGAGGCAATTAAAATTTGTGAGCAGGAAATCACAGAAAATCCAAACAATATTGATTCTTATTGTGTTCTTTGCTGGAGTCTGGTAAGGAACAAGCAGTACGCAGAAGCTGAGGAACGGGCTACAAATGCCAGAAAAGTTTCTTCAAGCGATGTTCGTTTGATGGAAGTTTTGGGTGAGGCCAAATATTATCAGGGAAAAAACAATGGTGCTATGGAAATGTTCCAGCTTTACATTGCGAATGCTCCTTCCAACGCTGCCAGAATCGGAAATGCTTACTACTACATGGGTGAAATCTACATTCGTCAGGGAAAGTACCAGCATGCGGATATGTCCATGACAACTGCAGTTTATACTGAGCCTACGGTTGATATCTGGTGGACTCGCTGCGGTTATGCCAGAGAAATGGCCGGAAGCTATGCTTCAGCACTTGAAGCATATAACAAGGCCCTTGAATTGAATGCTTCCCAGGGAGATGCTGCCCGTGGAAAAGAACGTGTGACAGCCCGCCTCAGATAGTTTTATCAGACAGTTTAGAAATTTTTTAATATGTTGAATAAAATTCATTTTGAAACATTGGGCTGCAAGCTTAACCAAGTGGAAAGCGAGGGTGCAGCCCGTTTTTTTGCAGAGGCTGGTTTTGAAGTAACCATGGAACCTCTCACTGCTTCTCAATCTGATGAAAATGTTGTTCTTTGTGTGGTGAACACCTGTACTGTAACTGCAAAGGCAGAACAGAAGGCCAGAAGAATAATCAGAATGCTGCTTAAGGTTTGTCCTAATTGTGCCGTGGCTGTAACAGGTTGTTATGCGCAGCTGGCTCAAAAGGAAATAATGGGAATCAGCGAAAGAGTCTGTGTTCTTGGTGGTCAGCACAAGGGTGCCATGGCTGATGTTCCGGAAATCCTTAAAAAGATTCTTAAAAAAGATGGCGCTTGTGCAGAAGATGTTTCAAAAGAAATTCAGAAATTTTTTGACGAAAGAAATGCTTCCGGTGAAAAAAATCTTATTACTGAGCCATTCAGGCTTTCAACAGACACTTTTATAAATCATTCCAGGTCTTCTCTGAAAATTCAGGATGGATGCAACTGCGTGTGTACATATTGTGCCATCAGACTGGCCAGAGGAAAGGCTGTTTCTCTTGATGCAAATGAGGTTGTATCAAGAGTGCAGGCTCTTGAAAAAGCGGGGCAGACTGAAGTTGTAATCACTACTGTAAATATTGGTCAGTACAGAGGAAAACTTGTTGCAGATTCAAATTTAAACATTCATCCTTCGCTTTTAAATCCTTCTTCAGAAGGTGACACGTATCTGAATTTTGCAGGTCTTCTCAGACTGATGCTGGACAATACTCAGAAAATCGGAATCCGTATATCCAGCCTTTATCCTGAAATTGTGAATGAGGAGCTGGCTGAACTTATTTCAAATCCTCGTGTTCGTCCACATTTCCATATTTCTGTTCAAAGCGGAAGCGATGCTGTTCTTGCAAAAATGAAGCGGCCTTACAAAATTGAGGCGGTGTACAAGGCTTGTGAACTTCTCAAAAAGGCCAAAGGAAATCCATTCCTTGCCTGTGACATAATTGCAGGGTTTCCTGGTGAAACAGATGAGGATTTTGAGCTTACAATGAAAATGCTCCGTGAATGTGGCTTTACCTTTGTTCACGCTTTTCCATTCAGTGCCAGACCAGGAACAGAAGCTTTTAAAATGCGGCCAATGGTTCCGAATTATGTTACCGATGGCAGAATTAAGCAGCTGGAAGAATTCAACAAAAAATCCAAGGCCCAGTACATACTTTCATACTCAGCACAGATTTTGCCGGCAGTTTGTGAAACGATTCACAGGGCAAGGCTTGTTAAGGACAGAATTGTTATTCATGCGGTTACCGAAAATTTCCTGCATTGCCAACTTAATTTTGCTCCCGACGCTGAAAATCTTCCAAAGGCGGGCAGTGTTGTGAATGTAAAAATCCGCAGGCCTCTTGAACAGAATGAACGCACCGGTGAAAGCGACACTCTTGCAGAATATATTGAGCAGATTTAGAAACTTTGAATAAAATCGAAAGCCGCTGTTTTTACGAAAATTTTTAGATTCTGTGCCGAGGATTGTACTGAAACTGCTGAAAAGTTTCGTTGAATGCTTCCTGAAGCACTTCGTTCAGTCTTTCCTTTATCTTGATAAGTTGTCCGTCTGTAATCAGTTCTTCTGAGCGTGGAGTTATGTTCTTTGGTTCCTTGATTAAATCTGACGCTGTTGTTTCCAATGCATCTGCCAGGACAAACAAAAGTCCAAATGAAGGTTCCGCTTTTCCGCACTCAATATTTCCGATTGTACCTGTTGAAACATTGCAAAGTTCTGCCAGTTTTGCCTGAGAAATATTCTTTTCTTTGCGTGCAGTCTTTAAGTTCTTTATAAAAGCTTCCTGATACGAGGTCATAGACTCATTATGAATGAGGGAATTTTAATTTGACATAGATTTTAAATGAGTAATTTTACGGAGGTATACTCAATTAAAATGAGTAAAATTGAATGTGCTTTTTTTCTTATTCTCATTAAGCTTCAATTTCTGTATAATTTCAAATTATGGCAAACGAAAACACTCCACACGGAACAATCACAGATAACAACCACGCAGCACTCTGGCACGGACGTTTTGCAGAAGGTCCTGATGCAGCTGCGGTAGAATTTGAAACTTCAATTCACGTTGATGAAAGAATGGCATTGGATGATATCCACGGTTCAAAAGCTCATGCAGCAATGCTGGCTTCTCAAGGAATCATTTCAAAAGAAGAAAACAAGGCTATTCAGGACGGATTGGATTCAATTGAAAAGGATTTGGGTTCTGGTGCCCTTAAAATCGACTACAGCGCAGAAGATATTCATTCTTTTGTTGAAGCTACACTTACAGACAGAATTGGAGATCCTGGAAGAAAACTTCACACTGGCCGCAGCCGAAATGACCAGATTGCATTGGATGAAAGACTTTATCTTCGCCGTGTAATTCCTGAGCTTCAGAAACAGATTGCTTCTCTCATAAACACACTGGCAGACATTGCATCAAAACACACACATTCACTTCTGACTGGATATACTCACATGCAGCACGCTCAGCCTGGAACTTTGGCACAGCATTTGTGTGCATGGGCCTGGATGCTTAAGCGCGATGTTGAACGGCTTGAAGATTCTCTCAAACGGGTTTCCCTTTCTCCACTTGGTTCAGGTGCCTTGATGGGTTCCGGTCTTCCATTAAACCGTGAAATGGTTGCAGAAAATCTTGGTTTTGCCGGTGTTACAGAAAATTCACTGGATTCAGTTTCTGACCGCGACTACTGCATTGAATTCACTTCTGACTTTGCAATCTTGCAGCAGCACCTCAGCCGTATGTGTGAGGAAGTTGTTCTTTGGTCAACAACAGAATTCGGCTTCATCAATTTGAGCGAAAAATGGTCCACAGGTTCTTCAATCATGCCTCAGAAAAAGAATCCGGACTTTGCAGAACTTATCCGTGGAAGAACTGGAAAAGTTTATGGCGACCTTATCAATCTTCTTGTAATGATGAAAGGCTTGCCACTGGCTTATGACCGTGACATGCAGGAAGACAAGGCTCCATTGTTTGAGGCTCTGGACACAGTTCAGGGCAATGTAATCGTATTTGAGGCAATGATTGCCAGCGCAGAATGGAATCTTCCACAAATGGAAGGCTCTTGCTTTGGCGGTTTTGCAAATGCTACAGATGTTGCTGATTATCTTGTGCGCAAGGGAATGCCTTTCCGTGTTGCTCATGGTGTTTCAGCCCGCTGTGTTCGTCTTGCAATTGATTCAGGACTTTCAGCAATCGAAGAGCTTAAAATCGAAGATATGAAGAAGATTTCTGACCTGATTGAAGAAGATATTTTTGAAAAGATCACACCAAAGGCATGTATGGAAGCCAGAACAACAACAGGCGGTCCAAGTCCAAAAATGGTGGAAAATCAGATTTCAGCGCTCAAAGCTTTTGCAAAAAAATATTAAACAACATGCGGATTTGAAGGCAGCGATACATACATCCTGTGTTAAAAAGTCTCAGCTTATTCAAATTCGTGTGGCAATATAAAAGAAAGAGGAACAAAATGAAACTCACAAAACTCATTTCAGTTGCCGCAATGGCACTCACAGTATTCGGATTTGCTTCATGCTCAAAAGCACAGAAGTCAAACAAATTCATCCTTGGCCTGGACGCTTCATTCCCACCAATGGGTTACACAGAAGCTGACGGTTCAATCGTAGGCTACGACATCGATTTGGCAAAAGAAGCAGCAAAACGTCTCGGTCTTGAATTCGAAGCAAAACCAATCGACTGGGATGCAAAGGAAATGGAACTTTCAACAGGAAACATCGACTGTATCTGGAACGGCTTCACAATGACAGAAGAGCGTGTTCAGGCAATGTCATTCTCAAAGGCATACCTCAACAACGATCAGGTTCTCGTAGTTCGCAAGGACAGCGGAATCAACTCGTTGGCTGATGCAGCTGGAAAAATCGTAGGCATTCAGGCTGGTTCAAGTGCAGAAGAAGCTGTAAACGACAACAAGGATTTTGCCGCTTCCCTCAAAGAACTCAAAACTTATGCAGACAATCTTGTAGCCCTCACAGACCTTGAAGTAGGCGGAATTGACGCAGTTGTAATGGACAGCGTTGTAGCAAACTACTCAATCAAAACTGGAAACAAGCCATTGGTAGTGGTTGCTGATCCGCTTGCAAAAGAAGCATACGGAATCGGTTTCCGCAAGGATGAAGCAGGTGCAAAACTCCGCGATGACATCCAGAAAACATTGGAAGAAATGGCTGCAGACGGCACAGTTGCAAAAATCTCAGAAAACTGGTTCGGCACAGACATTTCTGTAATCGGAAAATAAGTTCAGAATCACGCAGCATTTTAATCCAGTTTGCAGGAAATTTTTAGAAAAATTTTCCTCAGACTGGATTTTTTTTTGTTTAAATCAAGAAATTTTTGATATAATATAATTCAAATGGAATATTCATCTTTTACAACCTGGCTTTCACAGGTTTTCAACACCACGCCAAAAAATGTGCTCAGCTATTTTGATATGCTGATAAATATGCTCAAAGGTGCCGGAACTTCGCTTTCAATTTTTGCACTTACTCTTTTGTTCGCAATTCCACTGGCACTTTTTATCTGCATGGGAAAAAAGTCCAGGTTCAAGCCTGTCTCAGCCCTTGCAAATGCACTTCTTCTGGTTATCCGTGGAACTCCGCTCATGCTCCAGCTGCTCATCGTTTATTTTGGTCCGGGGTTGATTGCCACAAATATTTTCCATACAACTGTAAAATGGTCTTCTTTCGGGGCTGCAATCGTGGCTTTCTCAATAAATTATGCCTGTTATTTTGCTGAGATTTATCGTGGCGGCATTGAGTCCATTCCAAAAGGTCAGCATGAGGCCGCAAAGGTTCTGGGCTACTCAAAAATACAGTCTTTCTTCAACATAGTTCTGCCACAGGTCATCAAGCGGATTGTTCCTGCCATGGGAAATGAGGTTATCACGCTTGTAAAGGACACATCACTGGTTACAATTATCAGTATTCAGGAGCTTATGTATGTGGCAAAGGGCAATTCAAACAGAATGGTTTCCTTCATGCCGCTTCTGATTGCAGGTGTCTTCTATTTTGTGATGAACTATGTGGTGGCTTTTGCATTTAAGAAAATAGAAAATAAGCTGAATTATTATAAATAGGGCAAAACGGCACAAGTGCCGTCGGGCTTTCCCTGATTTTTTTACTACAGGCTCCACGGATGGAGCCATTGATCAAATAAATTTTGCAAGTTTTCGTTAGAAAACTTGTCAGCGACAGGAGATCGCAACAATCCCTTTTGCAGAGGAGCTGACTAAAATGCCAATTATTTCCGTTAAAAATATAAAGAAAACTTTTCAGGACAATGTTCAGGTGCTCAAGGATATTTCCTTTGATGTAAATGAAGGGCAGGTGCTTGGAATTATCGGGCCTTCTGGCTCAGGTAAGTCCACAATGCTCCGCTGCATAGCCCAGCTGGAACAGGTAAATGACGGAACCATTACAATCTGCGGTCAGAATACTGTTACAGACGGCCATTATGCTTCTGCAGCAGAACTCCGCAAAATCGGCCTCAACTGCGGATTCGTTTTCCAGAATTTCAATCTTTTTCCTCATATGTCAGTTCTTCAAAACATAATTGATCCTCAAATTCACGTGCTTAAGACACCAAAGACAGAAGCCGTAAAAATTGCCCGAGAATTGCTGGCAAAAGTTGGGCTTTCAGACAAGGAAAATTCGTATCCCTGTGAACTTAGTGGCGGTCAGCAGCAGCGTGTTTCAATCGCCCGTTCTCTTGCCATGAAACCAAAGGTGCTTTTGTTTGATGAACCTACTTCAGCCCTTGATCCGGAACTTACAGGAGAAATCCTTGCCGTAATCAAGCAGCTGGCTTCAGAAAAAATGACAATGATTGTTGTAACACACGAAATGTCCTTTGCCAGAGACCTGAGTGACGAGCTTATCTTCATGGCTGACGGCTATATTGTGGAGCAGGGCAATCCTGTTGAAATCATCAATAATCCAAAAACAGAACGACTGCAGAACTTCTTAAAGCGTTTTAATAACTAAATTTATGGAGTCTCTAAAAATTGCAATTTTTGGAGACTCCTTTTAGAGATATTGGAGATTTTTACCTCAGCGCTTCAAAAAAATAAAAAAAAATGAAAATTCTTTTCACCAAACCTGAAATTTATTGCCGAAACTGAAACTTTTTTCCTATATATAATTGATGACAGGTTCTGCTGATTTGGTGGATTTTCAGAATCCGAATTTTAGAATTCAAGAAAATCTTTCCTCCGTTTTTAAACATTTGTTTTCGTTTTTCACTGGTGGTGAACGTTGCGTCTGCTGTGAAAAAAAGACATCATTTTATCCTTTGTGCAAACGTTGTTTGACCTGGATGCTCCTTGGAACTGAAAATTCCCAATCCTGCAGAATCTGTGGAAAAACTCTTGTCAGTGAAATAGAACTGTGCTCTTCCTGCAGGGAAAGTCCTGTAATTAAAAGCTGTGATGGTGTCTACCCCCTTTACTCCTACAGGCTTTGGAAGAAAAACCTGCTGTTTTCCTGGAAGATGCTGGAAAAGCGGAACCTGTCATCCATCTTTTCAAAACTGGTTTATGCCAGATTGAATGAGCTTCAGAAAACTCTTGGAACAAATCTTTCCGTGGTTCCGGTTCCTCCTCGTCCTGGAAAAATCCGTGACCGGGGATGGGATCAGATTGATGAGCTGTGCAGGTATCTTCACCGTGGGTGGAATGTAAAAGTGCTGAAGCTGCTTCGTAGAAATTCCGTGACCCAGCAGAAAAAACTGGATCGTGTTCAGCGTCTGGAGACAATAGGAAATGCCTACAGTTTAGTTTCTCAGAAGCGACTAAAGAAAATTGAAATTCCTGAGACAGTGGTTCTTGTGGATGATGTGCTTACGACTGGCTCAACCATAGAAAATTGTGCCGCACTGCTTAAATCTTTAGGAGTAAAAAGGGTTCTTGCGATTACGCTTTTTGTGGTTGATTAAAAAAGTGTGAGAATCTGCAAATCTATTTGTTTGCATTTTAACAAATGGTTTGTTATACTTAATGTATAGGTTTTTTTAAAGAGGTCAAAGATATTATGGAAGAAGACGAGAAAGGTTTCACCCTTGAGGAAGTAATTGCAGAGGCTCGCCGCTGCTTGAATTGTCCAAAGCCATTGTGTAGAACTGGTTGTCCTATTGAAAATGACATCCCGGCTTTCAACCATGCAGTTTCACTTGGAAACTTTGGTGAAGCATTAAGTGTTATTAACTTAAGAAGCAATCTCCCTGCTATCTGTGGTCGTGTTTGTCCACATGAAACTCAGTGTGAAGGCCATTGTGTTTTGGCTAAAGCTGGAAAGGGAATTAAAATTGGTAAGATCGAACGCTTTATCGCAGATTTTGATGCGGAAGCAAATCTTAACCGTGAAAAGAAAATTGAAAAGATCGGTGGAAAGGTTGCCGTTATCGGTTCTGGTCCTGCAGGTCTTACTGTTGCCGGAGATTTGGCACGCAAGGGCTATGATGTTGTAGTTTACGAAAACGAAAGCGAGCCGGGCGGTGTATTGCTCTACGGTATTCCAGAATTCCGTCTTCCAAAAGATGTAGTTCGTCGTACAACAAAGAAAATTGCTGAACTTGGCGTTCAGTTTGTTACAAATACAATGGTTGGAACTGACATCACAATCGATGAAATGTTCAAGAACGGCTTTGACGCTGTGTTCATCGGTACTGGTACAGCTCTTTCTAAGTCTCTGGACATTCCTGGAATTGAAACAGCTGGTGTCCTTCAGGCTAACTACTTGCTCAGAATGGTTCGTCTCTATCAGGACGGAAATGTTGAGCGCAATGAAGTTCCAATCAATGAAGGCGACAATGTAATCGTTATCGGTGCTGGTAACGTTGCAATGGATGCCTGCCGCACAGCTATCCGTATGAAGGCTTCTAAGGTAACAGTTGCTTACCGCAAGACAGTTGAATTCATGAAGGCTGCAAAGGCTGAATTTGACGGTGCTATTTCTGACGGCGTTGATTTCAAATGGGAACATGCTCCACTTGAAATTGTAAGCGAAAACGGAAAGGTTACAGGACTTAAGTGTTCTTCTCCAGATGGTGAAGTTGTAATTCCTGCAACAAAGATTATCATTGCCATCGGTTCTAAACCTGCTGCTGGAATTGTTAGCACAACTCAGGGAATCGATGTTGATGAAGCTGGCTTCGTAGTTACAAAGGAAAAGCCATACGGTATGACAACACTTCGCGGTGTATTTGCCGGTGGTGATGTCGTTCATAAGCCTGCTACAGTAGTTCTTGCTATGCGCGAGGCTAAAAAAGTTGCTACAGGAATTTCACAGTTCCTTGAAGCAAAAAAACTTCTTGGTGAGTAATTGATTTCAACAGCTGGCTGGATTTAATTCAGCCGGCGAATGTTTTTTGCGGAGGATATATGGCAGAGAATACACAGATTCAGCTTGTTACATTTCAGCTGGGTGAAGAACTTTATGGCGTTGATATTATGGACGTTAAGGAAATTGTAAAGGTCAGAAAAGTTCGTCCAATTCCAAATGCTCCGTTCTATGTTGAAGGTATCTTCAACTTGCGAAGTGAAATCATCCCAGTTATCAACCTTCACAAGCGTTTCCAGATTCAGAAATTGGCTTTGGATGCTGATGAAGAAGAATTTGAAGGTGGTTTCATCATTCTTAACATCGATGACAACAAAATCGGTATCATCATTGACCGCATTGCCCGCGTTGTTACAATCAACACAGAGGACATCAAAGATCCTCCTCAGATGATCAGCGGCATCGGTACTGAATATATTCACGGTGTAATTCGTCAGGATGACAAGTATCTTATCATGCTTGACTTCAGAAGACTCTTTAATGCTAAAGAACTTCAGAAGATTCTTACTCCTGGTGAAGAGGATGAATCAGAGTAATGATTCAGACTTTCAGTTCAACCATTCGCCGTAAGGAAATGGATGCTGTTTTAACTTGCATGGTCGATGAAAAACTTGGACCAGGCGAGTTAAATACAAAGCTTATTCAATCAATTAAAGAAAACATTGGATGCGATGGCGCTGTGGCTTTCAGAAGTCCCGCTATCGCTCTTTCGTATGCACTGAAGGCCCTTGATCTGGAAGCTGGTTCAGGCATTATGATTTCTGCACTGGCTCCTTCTTGGCATTTAACGGCAGTAAAAAATCTCGGATACAAACCTCTCATCATTGATGTGGACGAAGAATCTGGTCTTATGTCCATGGAATCATTGAATTTCGGTGTAAAAAATGGTGGAAGATTGATTCTTGTTCATGAATCAATGGGTATCCTGCCAGATATTGAAAAAATCATTGCACTTGGACTTCCTGTAATTGAAGATATTTCTCAGTCCTATGGTGCAAGTTTTGTAACCTCCGAAGAAGTTTCATCTGTCTCCACTGAAGAAAAAAAGTCTTCTGCCGGAAAAAAGGCAGGTCTTGCAGGAGTTTATTCTATTCTTGGAATGGAAGAATATGACACAATTACTGCTGGTGGCGGGGCTGTTCTTATTGCTCCAAGCCGAAGAGAGTGGATTGTTCTTAAGAAATATACAGATGAAGCTCCTGAAACTGACATTCTTACAGACATGAACAGTGCCTTGGGATGGATTCAGATAAAGGAATTTGCAAGAAACGAGCAGGCTAGAAAAGCTATTTATTCAATTTTCCAGAAAGCCTTGCTCAGCGGAAAGAACAAAACCTTTAACAGACAGTCGGATGAAGGTTCTACAATCTGGTCTTTCCCTGTTGTTCTTTCGGGAAGCTTTAAAGATGTAAAGCAATATTCTTCTCGCAAAGAAATTGAAATCAAAATGGCTTATGAAAAGTCCGTGATTTCACTTCTTGAGGATGAAGAAAAATCTAATTATATTCACGCAAAATCACTGTTCCTTAGAACTGTACTTTTCCCGCTTTATCCGCGCTTGGGGTCTGAGTCTACAGCGAAAGTTGCAAAAGTATTGGGAACATTGCCGTAATGAATTATAAAAGATGCATCATCATTGTAAACACATATAAAGAAGAATCAAAAAGGCTTGGTGCTGAGATAAAAGAATATCTTTCGACACTGGGCGTTCATGCAGATATCTTCATGTTCAATGGATTTTCTGAACAGTATCCTTTCCCTGGCTATGACTTTGTTATAACTATGGGTGGTGACGGAACTGTTTTGTTTGCAGCCAGAGGTTGTGCTCCTCTCGGTATCCCGATTTTTCCTGTTAACTTTGGTTCATTTGGTTTTATTGCAAGTGTTCAGCGAAATGAGTGGAAGCGAGAATTGGACATTTTCCTCAAAGGCGATGCTTTTATAGATGAACGAAGTATGCTTAAAGCAGACTTGGTTCGTGGCGGTACGAGACGTCTCAGGGCAACTGGTTTGAATGATATTGTTGTCTGCGGTAAAACTGCGGCACATACGATTTCTTTCAATGTTAGCTATGACGGCGTTTCATTGGGTGAGATTAAAGCTGACGGTATTATTATTTCAACGGCTACTGGTTCAACGGCATATTCTGCCAGCGCCGGTGGTCCGATTATTGATCCAGGCCTGGATGCACTTGTTTTAACTTTGGTAAATGCTTTCTCACTTTCAAGCCGTCCTTTGGTTTTAAGTCCAAAAGGTGAACTTGCAATTGAAATTCTCCCTTCCAGAATTTCTGACGTTGTTATTTCCGTTGATGGTCAGATTCCTGTAGACCTTCATGTTGGCGATATTGTAAAAATCAAACAGGCCGAAGGAAGAGCTAAGCTTATTGGCTGCACAAAAGAAAAATTCTACGATGCTTTGCGTTCAAAGCTGAACTGGTCAGGAGGACCGCAGCATGCTTGAGGATCTTTCAATTAAAGATTTTGCTCTTATCGACAATGCTAATGTTGAATTCAACAATGGATTTACTGTGCTTTCAGGTGAAACTGGTGCTGGTAAATCCCTTTTAATTGGTGCGCTTACATTTCTTTTGGGTGGAAAGGCTGGTGTGGAGCAGATTCGCGCCGGTGCCACAGAATCAGTTGTTTCAGGAAGTTTTTATCTTGGAAAAAATACTGTGTCTGCAGATTTTTCACCAGCAGAAGATTATGAGGCTGAAAATGCCTGGGAATGGCTTTCGATTCATGGAATACAGGCAGAAAATGACAGAATTTTGCTCCGCAGATACATCAGAAGCAATGGAAAATCAGGTGCCTGGATTGGTGATACAGCTGTAACCCGTGCGGATCTGGCTGAATTCAGTTCTTTTTTGATTGATATTCACGGTCAGCACGAGCATCAGTCCTTGATGAAGGTTTCCGAGCACAGAAAATATCTTGATTCATACGCAGGACTTGTTGATCGTGTAAGAAATTTTTCAGCCCAGTTTGCAGCTTTAGTTGAAAAACGCAAGGTTCTGGAAGAGCTTAATTCAAATGACAAAAACAAAGCTCAGCAGATTGATTTTCTGAATTTTGCGGTAAAAGAAATCACAGATGCAAAGCTTAAAAAAGGTGAGGATGTGGCGCTTGATGAAGAAGAAACAAAACTTTCTTCTTTTGAAAAGCTGTATTCCGATATTGATTCAATCAATTCTGCTTTTGAAGGCGGAGAATCAGGAAGCGGAATTGTTTCATCTTTAAAAAGAATCAGAAGTGAGTCTGAGCACGCTGTTTCAATGGATAAGAATCTTGAAAGCCTGAATCAGCGTCTTGAAAGTGCTTTCTACGAGCTTTCTGATATTGCAGACGAATATCGAAATTATGCAAACAGCCTTGTGTTTGATCCAGAACGGTTGGCACAGGTTCAAGAACGTCAGACACTCATCTACAATCTTAAGAAAAAATACGCAAATTCAGTTTCTTCTCCAATAGAAGAAGTCCTTGATTATTGTGAAAAGGCTCAGGTTAAACTTGAACAGCTGGACGGGGCTTCAAATTCAAAAGAAAAGCTGGAAAAGGAAATTGCTGAGCTTGAAAAAGCTGTTTATGTTGAGGCAAAGGCAATTTCTGATGAACGAAAAAAATCAGCAGTAAAAATGGCGCAGGGGGTTCTTGCTGTTCTTGCAGATTTAGGAATGAGAAACACTCAGTTCTCCGTTCGTGTTGCAGAAAAAGCTGATTCTGAAGGTGCTGGACTTATGCAGAGATGCGGTCCGTACGGTCTGGACAATGTTGAATTTCTTATCAGTGCAAATCCAGGACAGCCGCTTCAGCCGTTGGCAAAAATTGCTTCCGGTGGTGAACTTAGCCGCGTAATGCTTTCTCTTAAGACAATTCTGGCTCAGTCTGATGCTGTTGGTACAATGATCTTTGATGAGATTGATACAGGAATTGGTGGTGAAATTGCGGTTTCAATTGGCAGCCATCTGAAAAAATTGGCACGAAATCGACAGGTTTTATGCATAACTCACCTTGCCAGCATTGCAGTTTATGCCGATAATCAGATTAAGATAGAAAAAAGCGTCAGCAATGGCCTTACTCATACTCAGGTTAATCCAATTGAAGGTGAGAATAGGGTTGCTGAAATCGCACGCATGCTTTCTGGTGATGCTGACTCAACTCAGTCATTGGAGCACGCAAGAACATTGCTTTCAAAATATTCTGGAGCATAAATCCGCAGCCTTTTTTAGTGGGAGTAAAATATGGCAAAAGTTTTTAGTCCAAGTCGTGAAGATTACGCCAACAGGAGTGAGCCTTACAAGAAGATGATTGAAGAGGCTTTGGCCCGGGAAAAAAATCTTATTGCCCTTGCTGAAAAGGATACTGCCGGCGTTGGATACAAAAAGCTTTTGCTTTGCGAGGAAATGATTGGCGTTGCTTCGTACTATATTACTATAAACAATCTTTCCGTTGAATTTGTAAGAACAAAGAACAATGATGCCCTGAATGATGCACGAAAGACAATCTACAAGGCAATTATTTATCTGGAAGACATTGTTACAAACGGTGTAGATGTTTCAACTTCTGATCTTGAAAGCAAATGGGAGCTGATTGCAAACACTCCTGTTGAAAAAAAATATTATCTCATTAGAAAACTTGGACTTGTGATCAGACTTCTGATTGATGCTTTTGGTGACAATACAAAGTGGCGCTGGTCCTTTGTAGAGCTTCAGGGCCGATTCGCAGCAGTAACAAAGAATCTTCTTGATTTGAAAAAAGCAACAAAAGACTACTTTGATCCAAATTCCATTGATTATGACAACACGGTTCTGTACATTCGTCTTATCCGTAAGCTTTTGGATAATTCTGCATCGGCTTATCGTGACCGTTATGAGCTTTCGACCCATCGTATTGATGATATGCGCATGGCAATAAATTTTCTTGCGGCTGCCAGAAGAGTTGCGATTCTGATTGGTTCCCCAGAAGACGGCGAGGAAATCAAGAAAAAGGCCGTTGTATGGAATGAAAAGCTTAAGAACGATCAGAAGAAAGGCATCGCAAAATAAAACAAAAAACTCAGAAATCCTATGTTAGACAAAAAATTCGTACTTAAAATTTTTGAAGGGTTTTCCATTCAGAGATGGAATGACCTGGTTCGTCCTTTTGACATTGTAGAAATGGATAAGGCTGCAGAAAAAATGGTTGCGGCCTACATCATTGGTAAATTTGAAGAAAATTCCGGCAATGAAATTGACTGGGAATGGATGATTTATGCTTCACTTTTCGATTTGCTCAGAAAAATAGCACTGTGTGACATAAAATCGCCGGTTCAGCAGATGATCCGCACCCGTTATCCTGAAGAATTCGTAAAGCTGAATGAATGGATTTTCAATCAGTACAGGGATATGATTGATGATGAACTTCTTCTGGCTAAATTTTCAGAATTTCTTCAGAACGAAAATAAGCCTCGAAAAGAACATTCGCTTTCTGAAAGAGTTCTCAGGGCAGCTCATAAATTCTCTTCTTTACGTGAACTGGAGATGATTGAGCGGGTAAATGAACTTGAGCGAACAGAAAAGATAAAAGCTGAGCTTAAGGCAGACCTGGAGCAGTACCGGGACTTGGAAGGAATGAAACTTTTGCTGGACAGAACCAGCCGCCCATTCCAGTTCATAATGAAAATAGAGCAGCTCCGCTTTCAGACCAGATGGAATCAGACTCCCCGCGTTCCACAGACCAGCGTTCTTGGACATTGTTTCTTTGTTGCAATTGTTTCGCTGCTTTTGCTTCGTGACGGCGGTGAGGAAATTTGCCAGAAACGTCTTTTCAACGGATTTTTCTCAGGACTTTTCCATGATTTGCCTGAATCTGTAACCAGAGACATTATTTCACCAGTAAAACAGGCCACAGACGGACTTCCTGGAATTGTAAAGCAAATTGAAGATGAAATCGTGCATTCTGAGCTTGTTCCGTTGATGGAAAATTTCTATGTTGATGAAATTCTCTATTTTACCAGTGATGAATTCCAGAACAGAATTCTGCTGCCTGAACTGGACGGTGGAAAACGGCCACAGGTGGTTTCCTGGGAAGAACTGCGGGACAGCTACAATTCTGATGCATATTCACCGGTGGACGGAAAAATTGTTCGCCTTGCTGACCATCTCAGCGCCTTGATTGAAGCCGAAAGTTCAATTAAATACGGAATCACAAGCCGCCAGCTTACTTCTGGACGCGACAATATTCTGAAAATTTATCTGACTGGAACAAAAATCAACGGAATTGACGCAATGAAACTTTTCTGGTCCATCATGGAAGATTAGATCAGATAAAAAACTGTTTCAGCTAAAAAATCTCTAAAATATCCACTCCAATCTGCCGAAATTAGAAAAGATATGAAGTGTGATTTTTATAAAGTAGTATTTTTCTTGATTTTTATTCTCGGATTTTCTTCTGCAAGTGCTGAAAAAGTGCATGAGGTTCAGAAGGGAGAAACTCTTTATTCCATCAGCAAAAGTTACGGTGTTTCTGTTGAAGCCGTAAAGTCTGCCAACGATTTTTCTGGAAATGATATTAAAATCGGACAGAAAATAAAAATTCCAGAGGGAACTTCAATTCAGAAAAATGATTCTGCTGACACTTCAACTGCTGCAACAGTAAAACAGCCTGCAAAAACTGAAAATACCCAAAGAACAGAAACAAAAACAGCGGAAAACAAGCCAGCTGAGACTAAAAATGCTGAAACTAAAGGCGGGGAATCTGTCTATGTTGTTCAGAAAGGCGAAACCTGGTTTGGAATTTCAAAAAAATATGGTGTTTCGGTCGCTGAGCTTCAGAAATTGAATGGAGCTGATTCAAATTCAGCTCTTAAGGTTGGTCAGAAATTGAAGGTTCCTGTTACTGGCACTGGGGCTTCTGTAACAGCTGTTGCAAAAAAAGAAGAAAAAGCTCCTGAAAAAACAACAGAAACAAAAAAGACTGAAATTGCAAAGGTTCCTGAGCTTAAGGTGAATGATCCTCACAACTATTCGGACAAAAAGGGCGATGCAACTTTGGTATGGCCGGTGAAGGCTTCTGATGTAACTTACATTAAAGGAAAAATCGGCGGAGTTTGTCTGACTTCAAAAAAAGATGAGTCTGTAACTTCAATCCGTGCTGGAACTGTAATGTTTTCCGGTTCCTACAGAGGGTTTGGAAATGTTGTGTTCATTCAGAGCAAGACCGGTCATATTTACGCATATACTGGACTGGGTTCAATTGAAGTGGCGAAGGGTGATTACATAAACTACGCTTCACAAATTGGTACTGCCGGTGTTGATTCCTATACTGGAAAATCTCAGGTTTCGCTGATGGTATTTCAGAACGGTCAGCCAATAGATCCTGCAAAGGCTCCAAGAGGTTAGTTCATGCAGATTGTATCGGAGACTGTTGACAAGGTTCAGCTGATTCTGATATAGTGAGTATCACAAATTGCGGTGTTAGCGAAGCTGGTTATCGCGCTGGCCTGTCACGCCGGAGATCGCGGGTTCGAGCCCCGCACATCGCGACAAGACCTGTTCAATCTGAACGGGTCTTTTTTTATTCGGGTAGTAGCGCAGCTGGTAGCGCACAACGTTCGGGACGTTGGGGTCGCTGGTTCGAATCCAGTCTACCCGATTTTTTTTGCTAAGAACGCGACAGCGTTCGTCTGGATTCGCGTAGTGAGCGGAGCGAACGAAGGAATCCAGTCTACCCGATAGATTTGAAGTTAAAAAATATCAGCTGTTTCAGTTTAAATTCTATTTTTCCGAAAATATTTTTATGAAGAAATTATTGTTTGTTTTTTTTCTGTTTGTTTCGGCTTTTTCTTTTGCTGATTTTTATAAGACTAATGTTACCGCCTCTTACTATGCTGAGGATTTTCATGGCAAGAAAACTTCCAATGGGGAAATCTTCAATATGTATTCTTTGACCTGTGCTCACAAGATGCTTCCTTTTAATACTGTGGTTCGTGTTACAAATATTAAAAACGGCAAAACTGTTGATGTTCGTGTAAATGACAGAGGTCCTTTTGTCGGTACTAGAGAAATGGATTTGTCCAAAGCTGCTGCGGTCAAGCTTGATATGATTAAATCTGGGACTGCAAAGGTGAACATTCAGATTATTTCTTTGGGGCAGAATACTAAAGCCAGCATTCAGACTGCACAAAAAGCCTGTCAGATCGCAAAGGTTTCCTACAATACCAATTTTTCAAATTCCATCAAGACTTCCTCTGGTACTGCTTCCTCTGCAACGGTTCCGGCGGTTGCAAAGAATTCCTCTCCTGTAAAAACTGTTCCTTCTTCAGTTCCTAAAACTGCTTCTGATGATCCAAATCAGCTCTGGGATATTCAAATCGGTTCTTTTTCAAGCAGGGCAAATGCCAATAACCTTGCACAGAAGCTTTTAAAAGAAGGTTTTACGGATGTGGTTTTTCAGTCCACTGAAACTGTTGTAAGAGTTGTAATCAGAAAAGTTGAGAATTCAAGACTGGAATCCGTTCAGAATAAACTTTCCGAAAATGGGTATTCTGGTTTTGTGGTAAAGAAAAGAGTCTGATGATTTTTTTTGAACGCGTCAGGCAATGGAACCCCGTAGTTAGCCGCAGGCTAATGAGCGGATAGCGAAGGGTGGAACTGCCGACGGCAGAATGCCGGGACGCCCTGCTGTTGACATTTCCTGGTTTTTGTAGATAATGTAGTTACATTTTAATAGTAATATTTGAATGGTTCCGCAAAAAACGGGACCATTTTTATTTGTTGGACAGTAGGTTTTTATGGAATTCATTCCTTTGACATCATATCCTCACTTTGCTGAATGTGAAAAAATCGTCAGCGGGCTTGGATATCATCTGGTGGAGCTTAAGATTTCTCCACAGAACGGAGTCACACAGATTCTGGCAACCATTACAGGTGCTGATGCCAGTGTAAATATCGGTGTGAATGACTGCTCAAAGGTTCACAAGGTTCTTCTTCCTGCACTGGAGGAAATGCTTGGAACTGAAAACACATACATGGAGCTTACTTCTCCTGGTATGGAACGAAATATCAGAAATGCGGCTGAATTTGCACTTTTTGCTGGACGCGAAATCCGTGTTTATGATAAGACTGTTACGGACTGGGTTGGCGGAAAACTGATTTCTGCTGATGACAAGTCGCTGGTTCTGGAAGTTTGTAAGGATGGTGAACCTGCTCAGCAGAAGACCGTTTCTTATGAAGATATAGCAAAAGCAAAATTTATTCATTTATAATAATTTTAGGGAGATTTGGATATGGCAGATATGGCAGCCATGGCAGAGGCAATCCGTGAGTTGACTCAG
This sequence comes from Candidatus Treponema equifaecale, assembly GCA_018064905.1. Classification (GTDB taxonomy): domain Bacteria; phylum Spirochaetota; class Spirochaetia; order Treponematales; family Treponemataceae; genus Treponema_D; species Treponema_D equifaecale. Next base: position 19,846 of record JAGHUJ010000024.1, on the reverse strand, counting down.
GAAAAAGGCTATTCATTGGATTCTGTTAAGCAGACTATTGAAAATGCATACAAGGCAGCATACAAAAGAACATTTGGTACAGCTGACAACTGTGTTGTTACTTTCTCTGATGATATGTCAGAGGTTACAGTTGCTTCACGCAAAACTATTGTAGACGGTGTTTATGATCCAGTTACAGAAATTGAACTGGAAGATGCGCTTAAGCTTTCTACAGAATGTGAGCTTGGTGATGAAATCGACATCATCGTTGATCCAAAAGATTTTGACCGTTCTGCTGTTTCTATCGGTAAACAGGAAGTTCACAAGGGCTTGAATGAGTCATTCAAGGACAATCTCTACAATGAATTCAAGGACAAGATTGGTGAAATCATCATCGGTTATTTCCAGCGCGAATACAAAGGCAACATCTATGTTGATCTTGGAAAGGTTGAAGGTTTCCTTCCTGTAAAGAACCAGTCTCCACGCGAGCATTATGAAAAGAATGACCGCATCAAGGCTTATGTTTCTGACATCAAGCGCGTTTCATCTGGTCTTCAGCTTGTTTTGAGCCGTTCTGATCCAAAATTCGTTCAGTCTATCATTGAACTTGAAGTTCCTGAAATTCAGGACAAGACAATCGAAATCAAAAAGGTTGTTCGTGATGCAGGCTACAGAACAAAGATCGCAGTTGTTTCTAATAAAGAAGACGTTGATCCAGTTGGAGCTTGTGTTGGTCTTAAGGGGATTCGTATTCAGGCTGTTATTCAGGAACTGGAAGGTGAAAAGATCGACGTTCTCCGTTGGGATGCTGATCCACGCGTATTCATCAAAAATGCTCTTTCTCCAGCAGAAGTTGCAAAGGTTGTAATCCTTGATGAAGATAAAAAACAGGCTCTTGCAATTGTTGAAGAATCTCAGCTTTCATTGGCTATCGGTAAGTCTGGACAGAATGTTCGTCTTGCAAACCGTCTTTGTGACTGGAACATCGATGTTAAGACTGAAGAACAGGCTGCAGACATGGATCTTACAGAAATCACTTCTAAAAATGCCGCTGCATTGTTCAACAATTCTGATGCAGAAGAAAATTATGAAGAAATTACAACAGTATCTGAACTTCCTGGTGTAAATGCTGATGTTGCAGCTGTTCTTAAGGAAGCAGGATATGATGATATTGAAAAATTTGTTTCATCATACGAAAATGGTGAATTGGACAATCTGGAAGGTGTTTCAGCTGAAGATCTGGAAGCTGTTAACAAAATCATCCAGGGTTCAGTTGAATTCGTAGATGAAGAAGGTGCCGCTCAAGAAGAAACTGCTGAAGCTTCTGAAGTTGCGGAAGAAGAATACTTCTGTCCTGAATGTGGTGCCAAGATTACACTTGATATGACAAAGTGTCCAAATTGTGGTGTTGAGTTTGAATTTGAAGAGGACGAGGAATAAGAGAAAACATGGCAGAAGAAGCTGAAAAAAAGACAGAATTCGTTTTAAGAAAAAAGAAGCCAGAACAGAAACCTGAAGCAACTGAAAAGAAAGATGGTGCTCAGGCTGCTGCAGCTGGAAAGAAACGCATTGTGGTAGTAAAGAAAAAGAATGCCGCTCCAGAAAACGGAGCATCTCAGGGTGGTGAAAACAAGGTTCATCCTGTTGTAAAGAAGGCGCCTCAGAGTTCTCCTGCCACATCTGAAACTCCTGAAAAGAGCGCTCCAAAAACAGAACAGCGTCCTCAGTCTGCGCGCTCATTTGAAGTGAACTCAGCACGTCCTAATGTTAAGGCTGGAAACCTTTCCGGTGGAAACAGGGGCGGATACCGTGGAAACGGCGGATACCAGAACCGTGAAGGCGGTTACAATGGTGGAAACCGTGGCTTTGGTGGTGGAAACCGCAACGGTGGTGGCTTTACTGGAGCTCAGGCTCGCGAGGGCTACCAGAACCGTGAACGCGACGGAAACCGTCAGGGCGGCTTTAACCGCAATGGTCAGGGTGGATTCAACCGCAACGGACAGAACGGTGGAAGACCAGGATTTGGCGGTCAGAATGGCGGCAGACCAGGATTCGGAGGTCAGAACAGACCTGGTTTTGGCGGTCAGAATGGCGGCAGACCAGGATTCGGCGGCGGAAGACCTGCTGGCGGATTCGGTGGTGGAAGAGGCGGTTTTGCTGCTCCAGCTCCAATGCCGGCGCCAACTGCAGGAAAGAAGCAGTTCAAGGGTAAAAAACAGGTTTATAACCGCAAAGATAAAGAAGATTGGTTTGACGAGGAAGAAGTATCAAAGAAGAAGCAGGCAGCTCCTGCTAATGTTGTTCCAAAGTCAATCGACATCATGGAAACAATTTCCGTTTCTGATCTTGCCCGCAAGATGAATCTTAAGGCAAATGAAATCATCGGAAAACTTATGTCCATGGGTATGATGGTTACAATCAACCAGTCAATCGACAGTGATACAGCAACAATTCTTGCTTCTGAATATGATTGTGAAGTACATCTTGTTTCTCTTTATGATGAGACTGTTATTGAAAGCGATAAGGGCGATGAGTCTGATCTCCAGCCACGTTCACCAATCGTTACAGTAATGGGTCACGTAGACCACGGTAAGACAAAGACTTTGGATGCCATCAGAAAGACAAATGTTGCTGCTGGTGAAGCCGGCGGTATCACACAGAAAATCGGTGCTTATCAGGTTCATACAGAAAAGGGAACAATCACATTCCTGGATACACCTGGTCACGAAGCGTTCACAATGATGCGTGCCCGTGGTGCTCAGATTACAGATATCGTAGTTCTTGTTGTTGCAGCTGATGACGGTGTAATGCCTCAGACATTGGAAGCTTTGAGCCATGCAAAGGATGCAAAGGTTCCTATTATCGTAGCTGTAAACAAAATTGATAAGCCTGATGCAAACCCAGACAAGGTTATGACTCAGCTTTCAGAGCAGGGCCTTACACCAGAAGAATGGGGTGGCGATACACAGTATGTAAGAATTTCTGCTCTTAAGGGACAGGGAATCGATGATTTGCTGGATGCTATTCTTCTTCAGGCTGAAGTTCTTGAACTTAAGGCTCCGTTTGAGACACGTGCAGAAGGTAAGGTAATTGAATCTCACGTTGATCAGGGACGTGGTGTTGTTGCTGACGTTGTTGTTCAGAACGGTACACTCAAAATCGGTGATCCTTTTGTTGCTGGTATTTATTCTGGTCGTGTTCGTGCTATGTTCAATGACCGCGGTGAGAAAGTTACAGAGGCTGGTCCATCAATGCCAGTTGAAGTTCTTGGTCTTGATGAAATGCCAAATGCCGGTGATCCATTCCAGGTTACTGAATCTGAAAAAGATGCCCGCGCAATTTCTGCTAAGCGTCAGGAACTTAAACGTTTTGAAGCTGCCAAGGCTGTTAAGAAAGTTAACCTTGGCAACCTCTTTGATACAATCGAAGCCAGTGAAGTTAAGGAATTCAAGGTTATCATCAAGGCTGACTTGCAGGGTTCTGCAGAAGCACTTAAAGCTTCCCTTGAAAAGCTCTCAACTCCTGAAATCCGCTTGAATGTAATTCACTCTTCTGCGGGTGCAATCAACGAATCTGACGTTACATTGGCTGCAGCAGACGAAAACGCAATCATCATTGCTTTCAACGTTCGTCCTACACCAAAGGCAAAACAGCTTGCTGATGAGGAAAATGTTGAAATCAGAAAATACAATGTCATCTATAAGTGTGTTGAAGAAATCACACAGGCTATGGAAGGCATGCTCAAACCTGATACAAAAGAAGAAGTTATCGGTCAGGTGGAAGTTCGCAACACTTTCCGTGTACCAAAGGTTGGCGTTATTGCCGGATGTTATGTTACAGACGGTGTTGTTAAGCGTTCAGCCAGCGTAAACCTGGTTCGCGACGGTGTTGTTAAGTTCACTGGTAAGATTTCTTCACTTAAACGCTTCAAGGACGATGCAAAGGAAGTTGCATACGGATTTGAATGTGGTATCGGTCTTGAAAACTGGCAGGATATCCAGGAAGGCGATACTCTTGAAGTATTCGAAATCGTTGAAATTGCAAGAAAACTTGGTGACAGCATCGCTAAAGAAAAAGAAGCTGAAGCTGCTGCCAAAAAAGCTGCTCTTGCTGCCGGAACTTCAGAGGAATAATAGATGGGTGAATTCAGAATGTTGAAGCTGGGAGAACAGATCCGTGAGGAAATTTCCCAGCTGATTATGAGACAGAAAATCAAGGATCCACGCGTTTCAACTTTTCTTTCTATAAACAGAGTTGAAGTTGCAAGAGATTTGGCTTATGCCAATGTTTATGTTTCAAGCTTTTTGAATGAATCTCAGATTAAGAAAGGCGTTGAAGGATTGAACAGTGCCAGAGGCTTCATTCAGTCTTCAATTGCCAAAAAGCTTACAATCCGTCAGTTTCCAAAACTTACTTTCCTTGTTGACATGAGCATCAAGGAAGGTTTTGAAATGGTCAATAAGTTGAACCGTCTGGAAGCTGAGGAAAATGCGGCTCATGCCGACGTTTCAAGCACTGATGAAAAAGAACAGGAATCTTGATGAAGTGAAGGCCGGAATTGTTTTGCTTGCAAAGCAGTCTGGCCGCACCAGTTTTTCTTCTCTTTTCTCCGTAAAGCACGCATTGGAGACAGGTAAAGTCGGTCATACAGGCACTTTGGATTCATTTGCGGACGGACTTCTGGTGGTGCTTACCGGAAGGCTTACCCGTCTTGTTCCACATATTACAAATTTTGACAAAACTTATCTTGCCCTTGTTGAATTCGGTTCAGAAACAGACACTTTGGATCCTACAGGACAGGTCGTAAAAACAGGCCGAATTCCAACAGAGGAGGAAATCCGTTCGACCCTGCCTTCATTTACAGGTGAAATTGATCAGACTCCTCCTCTGTATTCTGCTCTTCATGTAGACGGGAAAAGGCTTTCTGATCTTGCCAGAGAAGGTAAATCTGTTGAAATTAAATCTCGAAAAATCACTGTTCACTCAATAAATCTTCTGGATTTTTATGATAAATATGCCCTTATTGAGGTTAACTGTTCAAAAGGAACCTACATTCGTTGCCTTGCCAGAGATATTGCTCAGAGAATTGGAACTTGTGCACATTTAAAGGCTCTTCGACGAACTTCTGTTGGTCCATATCAGCTGAAGGATGCTGTTGGAGCTGAAAAACTCAAGGATTTCACAATTTCTGAGCTACTGAAAGAACAGAATGCTGAAAATAAGATTTCAGAAGAGCAGAAGCGGGCAGAAGAAGATGAAATTCAGGCCCGGATAAAGTCAGAAATCAAGGAATTTGATTTTGGTGTGGCCAGAGAATGCGGAATGTTCAATGCAATCCTTAAGACTTCTGAGGTTGAGCATTACAGAAACGGACGTCCGCTAAAATTCACTTCCTTCTATTTTGATTCAGAACTTCCGGAAAATTGTGAGATGGCTGTCTATTATCCTGACTTACAATTTGCAGGTTGTGTCACAAAGTCCAGAAACCGTTTCTCCTATGGATTTATGATTCCGCCTCTTAAGCAGAAAATGAAGGTGTATTCCTGGGAACAGATTGCCAATGGAAAATTTGACGCTGATTTTAAGAACAAAGGAATTGCGGCTACAATCGGAAGTTTTGATGGCTCTCACCTTGGTCATCAGGCACTTTTTGATGCTGTTCTTGCTCAGAAAGACCTGGTTCCTGGAGTTATAACTTTTACAAAATCCCTGCGAGGTTTTAAAGAAGGCGACAACTATATCGGTGATGTTGTTACGCTTTCACAAAAACTGGAAGACCTTATGGATAAAGGCTTTGCCTATGCCGTGATTATTGACTTTTCTGAGGATTTTGGTAAACTCAAAGGACGTGATTTTTTAAATATTCTTGTAAAAAACTGCGGGCTTAAGTATCTGGCAGAAGGCAAGGACTTCCACTGCGGGTATAAAGGTCAGGTGGACATGAATATGATGGCTGAGCTTGGGCTTAGTCTTGGTTTCAGACTTGATACCATTGATTCTGTTCTATATAAAGATGCAAAGGTAAGTTCATCACGAATCAGACTTTGCATTCAAAACAAGGAATTTGAAGATGTGAACAAAATGCTTCAGTCTCCTTATTCGCTGGACAGTTCAGGGTACAGGTGGGAAATTCAAAAAAATCAAAAAAATGGAGTGACACTTTCTGCAAAACGTCATGGTAAGCAGCTGGTGCCTTCGGACGGAACCTATCCAGTAAGGGTTCTCGTCATATCAAACAGTTCAAAATCTGGTGAAGCACAAAAAACTCGTGCATACATGGCTGATTGTACATTAGAAGATGGGGCTCTTCACCTCGCATTTTCTGATAATTTAATTAGCGGATTTGTTCGAGCAATTAGTTTTGGTTACCCAGAGGAAAATAAATTTTAAGGAGTAAGTATTATGGCACTTACAAAAGAAACAACAGCTTCATTGGTTAGCAAATTCGGAGCTAACGAAGCAGACACAGGAAACACAAAGGTTCAGATCGCAATTTTGACAGAACGTATCAAGCAGTTGACTGAACATTCAAAGAACTTCCCAAAGGACACAGGCGCTAAGAGATCATTGCTCAAAGTAATCGGTGCTCGCCGTGCTCTCTTGAAGTATCTTCAGAACAAAGACCTTGAAGCATACCGTGCTCTTATTAAAGAACTCGGTCTCCGCCACTAATCTTGGAGTTAAATAATGGCAGTTACTAGAGTAACATATAAAATCGGTAACGAAGACCTCATCCTTGAAACTGGTAAAATCGGTAAGCAGGCCAACGGTTGTGTTTATGCACAGTACGCTGGTGCTGCTATCGTTGCAACAGTTTGTGCTTCTTCAGAAGTAAAAGAAGGATTGGACTTTGTTCCTGTTACTGTTGAATACAATGAAAAATACTACGCAGCTGGAAAAATCCCAGGCGGATTCATCAAGCGCGAAGGTCGTCCAAAGGATAAGGAAATCTTGGTTTCTCGTCTTATTGACCGTCCTATGCGCCCATTGTTTGAAGTAAGCTTTGGTCGTGAAATTCAGATTGTTCCAACTTGTGTATCTTCAGATGGTATCAATCCACTTGATATTCTTGCAGTTATCGCATCTTCAGCAGCTGTATCAATTTCTGATATTCCATTCCATGGACCTGTTGCTGCAGCCCGCGTTGCTTACCTCAACGGTGAGTACGTAATCAATCCTACTTTTGAACAGCAGGAAAAGGCTGACCTTGAAATCGTTGTAGCTGGTACAAAAGACGGCTTTACAATGGTTGAAGGTGGTGCAAATGAAGTTAGCGAAGAAGTAATGCTTGGTGCCTTGGACAAGGCTCAGGGCTTCATCACAGCAATGTGTGAGCTTCAGGAACAGCTTGTTGCACAGTGCGGCAAAGAAAAACTTCCATTGGCTCCACTCAATGTTGAGTTGGCTAACAAAGATGCAATCATTGCAGAAGCTACACCACTTCTTGAAGTTGCTTGTTTCAAAGACAGCAAGATCAGCCGTGGTAAGGCAATTTCTGAAGTTAAGAAGCAGGTTGTTGCTAACCATGCAGAACAGCTTTCTGATGAAATCCAGAAGAAGCTCTTTGACCAGTGCTTTGATGACATTCAGTACAATCTCTTGAGAAAATCAATTCTTGAGAAGGGACTTCGTGTTGACGGCCGTAAGGTTGACGAAATCCGTCCAATCACTTGTGAAGTAAATGTTTTGCCACGCCCACATGGTTCGGCATTGTTTACTCGCGGTGAAACTCAGTCATTGGCAGTTTGTACACTTGGTACAGCTCTCGATGCACAGGTTCTCGATGATATTGACGGAGAAAGAAGCGAAAACTTCATCCTCCATTATAACTTCCCACCATATTCTGTTGGTGAAACAGGTCGTTTGACAACTGGTCGCCGCGAAATTGGTCACGGAAACCTGGCTCGCCGCTCATTGGCAGCAATGGTTCCATCTGTTCAGGAATTCCCATACACAGTACGCGTTGTTTCTGAAATCATGGAATCAAACGGTTCTTCTTCACAGGCTTCTACTTGTGGTGGCTGTCTTGCAATGCTCGCTGCTGGTGTACCAATGAAGAAAATGGTTGCCGGTATTGCTATGGGTCTTATTACAGAAGCTGAAGGCGATGATCCATACGGACGCTACGCTATTCTTTCTGATATCCTTGGTGAAGAAGATCACCTTGGTGACATGGACTTCAAAGTTGCCGGTACAAAAGACGGTATCACTGGTTTCCAGATGGATATCAAGATTGCCGGTGTAACTACAGAAATCATGAAGAAGGCTATGGAACAGGCTAAGGCCGGACGTCTCCACATCCTTTCTATCATGGAAAAATGTATCGACAGACCACAGCCAATCAGTCCTTATGCTCCAAAAATCTTGTCTATGAAGATTTCTCCAGATAAGATTGGTGCTTTGATTGGACCTGGCGGAAAGAACATCAAGGCTCTCTGCGCTCAGTACGGTGTAACAATCAACACTGAGGATGATGGAACAGTTCAGATCTATGGAAAAACTGGAAAATCTGCAGAAGAAGCTAAGATGGCTGTAAAAGGCATCTGTGAAGATCCTGAGGTTGGAACAATCTACAACGGTACAGTAAAACGCATCATGGACTTTGGTGCATTCGTTGAGATTCTTCCAGGAAAAGAAGGTCTCTGCCACATTTCAAAATTGTCACGCGCAAGAGTAGAAAAGGTAACAGACGTTCTTAAAGAAGGACAGCAGATTCCAGTTAAGCTTCTTGAAGTTGACAAGATGGGTCGCTTGAACCTTTCTTACATTGATGCTTTGGAAGCTCAGCAGAAATAAGTTCGATTTTTTTAATTGAATGATACAAGCCCTTTGGTTAATTCCAGAGGGCTTTTTATTTTATCAACGAAGTTTGAATGATTAAAATAGACTTTGGTTGCTAAAACAGTTTGCGTTTTTTATTATAATAAGCCTATGAATAAATTTTTGCTTGGCCGTGAATTAAAGAGGCTTGTTCTGGTTTTAATTGGTTCAGTTTTAATGGCACTGAACATAAACATTTTTGTCAGAAGTGGAAATCTTTTCCCAGGTGGATTTTCTGGAGTAACGCTTCTGTTGCAGAATGTGTTCCTTAAATTTTTAGGAATAAAAATTCCTTATTCACTGGTTGTTTATTTGTTCAATGTTTTTCCTGTCATAATTGGTTTTAAATATATTGGCAAAAAATTTACGATTTATTCAGTGGTAATGATTGTTGTTTCAGGTTTTCTGACGGATGTTTTTTCTGCAATTCCAGCCTTGCGGCTTACAGAGGATGTTCTTCTTTGCTGTATTTTTGGAGGAATTCTAAATTCCGTTGCAGTTGCATGTTGTCTTTTTGCTGATTCAAGTTCTGGGGGAACGGATTTTATTGCAATTTATGTGGCAGAGAAAACTGGAAAATCAGCCTGGAATTATATTCTTATTGGAAACTGCTGCATTCTTTTTGTGGCAGGACTTCTTTTTGGATGGGACAAGGCCCTTTATTCAATTGTTTTTCAATATGCTTCAACTCAAGCGCTGAATTTTCTTTATAAAAGATATGAAAAAACTACACTGCTGATAATCACTGACAAGGATTCTGAAATTTATGAAGCCATAAAACGACTTACAAATCATGGAGCAACAGTATTTGAAGGCAAGGGGGAATTTTCTCAGAAGAATCACAAAATGCTTTATACTGTTGTTTCTTCAGACGAATCTGGAAAACTTGAAAAGGAAATCAGAAAAATTGATCCAGATGCTTTCATCAATGTGTTGAAGTCCAAGGAAATCATTGGAAAATTCTTCAAAAGGGTAACTGACTGATTTTCCAATTGAGAAGGACGGGTTTTTCTTCTATAATATTTATCTATGAATACTTGTGAAATTAAAATTGTTGCCGAAAAAGGCGTGAAAATTCCTGCTTACCAGACAAAAGGGGCTGCAGGCTGTGATGTTTGTGCTTTCCTTGCAGAAGATTTTGTTTTAAAGGCTGGTGAAAGAGGAATGATTCCAACTGGAATTAAAATGGCAATTCCTGAAGGCTTTGAGGTTCAGGTTAGACCACGTTCCGGACTGGCTGCAAAAAGCGGTGTAACTGTTTTGAATACACCAGGAACAATTGACTCTGATTACCGTGGTGAAGTAAAAGTGATTCTCATCAATCTTTCAAAAGAAGATTTTGTTATTCATAACGGGGACAGAATCGCACAGCTGGTGGTTGCTCCTGTAACTCAGGGAATTTTTGTTCAGACTGATGTTCTTGATGAAACAGAACGTGGTGAGGGCGGCTTTGGCTCTACTGGAAAGAATTAAGGCTTTCATTCTGGAAAAAAAACAGTTTCTTCTCTCAAAATATAAGGGCTCCAGACTTCAGGTTCTGGCACGGCACTACAAGGCTTTGTATCTTTATTACCGTCATGTATGGCTTTACAGTGCCGCCCGTGCTGCAATCATTTCATTTTTTAAATTTATCTGGCAGGAACTTTCTGTATTCAATCTGCCAAATTCTCTGGCAAGGCTTGCTACAAAGATCTGCAGAAAATTGGGCTGGCAGAAGGGTGTTGATTTCTTTGAATTTTCAATGCAGGAAAAATCAGGAATCAACAGGCACGTGCTTGTGCGATATTTGATGAAGGAACTTCTGCTTTATTTCTTTGTTTCGTTTCTTTTCTTCTTTATGGTGTTCTTTGTAAACCAGATTCTTTTGGTGGCTGAGAACATTCTGAAAAAACGTGTGCCCGTAATGGATGTAATGCGGCTTATCACTTATTCAATGCCAATGGTAATTGCTCAGTCCGCACCTTTTGCAACTTTGGTCGGTTTTTTGATGTGCCTTGGACGACTGGCTTCTGAAAATGAAATATTGATTCTGCGTGCTTCAGGTCAGGGCTACAGAATGATTCTGAAACCTGTTCTTTTTGTGGGAATTATGATTTCAATTGCCTCATTCTTTGTGAACGACTATCTTCTGCCATTGGGAACCTTGAATTACAACAAATTGTACCGTTCCATTCTGACTTCCAATCCTGCGGTGGAACTGGAATCAAATTCAATAAAGCGAACCAATGACAAAACCCTTGTTATCGGGCAGGTTGAAGGTGAGAATGTAAGCGACATGATTTTCTTTGATACGGATACTGCCGGAAATCAGCGGATCATTGTTGCGGATGATTCGGTTGTGCGAAAATCTACAAAGGTCGGAGTTCTTATGAATCTTCTGATGAGTGACGCAACTGTTGGAATTTTTGACCGGTCTAAGAAAAATGACTATGACGTTATGCTCTCTGAAAATATGGAGCTGAATATATTTGAATCTACATTTCTTCAGAACAATAACAGGGTTTCGCCTAGAGAAATGACTTCCTACGACCTGGCTAAAGAAATCCGCGTTATGAAAAAGGATGATTCTGTTACTCCAAAAAAAATGAACCAGTACAGGCTTGAAATGGCCAAGAAATTCTCCATGCCATTCGGTTCAATCTTCTTTGCCATGCTGGCCCTTCCTCTGGCGCTGCTTTTTGGTAAGCACAACGGGCAAACCATTGGTCTCATTATTGGTCTTCTGATTTCGGTTTTGTATTGGGCCATGAGCATTGTAGGCCAGATTTTCAGTTCCAGAAGCGGTGTTTACGGTGTTTCCACAATGTGGGCGCCTAATCTTCTGATTGGTTTTTCGGGAATAATCTTCTATATAAAGCTGGTGAGAAAATGAAGCTGGTTGAGTATCTTTTCAGAAAGGTTGTTCCTCTGTTTTTGGGCGCGCTGGTTTTCTTTGCTCTGGTTCTGGTTCTGGTTGATCTTATGATGAACCTGTGGAATTTTATTTCCAATGGTGTTTCAGGTGCCAGAGTTTTAAAAATCATGCTGCTCTATGTTCCAAAAACTTTGTGGTATGCTACGCCAATCGCCATTCTTTTTGCTGTATCCTACACTTTAAGTGATTTGTATGCCAACAATGAGCTGGTTGCGATTTTTGCTTCCGGTGTTTCTCTTACAAAATTTACGGCTCCGCTTCTGGTCTTTGCATTTGTGATGAGTTTTGCATTGTTTTTCTTTGATGATAAGGTTGTAGTTCCTACTTATGCTCAAAAAACAACGATGCAGGAAGAAGCCTTGCAGAAGGAAAAATCCCTGAACAATGATAAGATTGTTGTATTGAGTGAGAATGGAAACATAACATATAAGGCTGAATTCTATGATGACAGTGCAAAAAGACTTACTGGACTTTATGTGATTGTCAGAAATGATGACAAAAGCCTGGACAGAATTCTTCGTGCTGATTCGGCATTGTGGAGAACTGATGAAAAGCGATGGTCTTTGTCTGGAGGCGTTCAGTACAAGATTGATGGTGATACTTTGAAAGCCTCTGGAATTGGAAGTGATATTCTTGAAAGACTTGTGGAAGCGCCTGAAACTTTTCAGAACAATGTAATCAGCGTTGAGACGGTTGATTCAAAGACTGCCCGCGCCTATATTGACCATCTTTTAAAGGCTGGTTTGCCTGCCAGTGAGCAGCTGAGTATTTATTATAAGAAATTTTCGTTTCCTTTTATCGTTTTCATTGTTGTATTTTTATCAATCGGTTTAAGTGGAAAAACCAGAAAGAACGTAATGCTCATAAGCCTTGCTTCCTGTATTTCTGCCGCCGTTTTGTTTTATGTTACCCAGATGATAACTATGCTTTTGGCAAAGTTTGAATATATTTCACCATTTGCAGGAGCCTGGTCACCCGTGTTCCTGTTTGTTGTGATAGCGGTCATAGTTCTTAAGTATGCGAGAACTTAAAAAATGCGCAATGCGAAATGTGAAATGCACAATTGCGAATTGCGAATTACGAATTGCGAATTGATTAAGTAGGGATTTTTATGATTAAAGATATTTTTGAAATTAAGCATTCTTCTACTGACGGAAAGGCCAGAACCGGTACCTTGCATTTGCCTCACGGCGATGTGCAGACACCTGTGTTCATGCCTGTTGGTACAAATGCAACCGTAAAGGCTCTCACAAAGGATGATCTGGAAGAAATCGGTTTTGAAATTATTCTGGCCAACACATATCACCTTTATTTGAGACCGGGGCCAGATACAATTGAAGAAGCCGGAGGACTCCACGGATTTTCCGGATGGAAAAAGAATTTTCTCACGGATTCCGGCGGTTTTCAGGTCTGGTCCCTTTCAAAGCTTCGTAAAATTACAGATGAAGGAGCCAGATTTCAGTCGAACATAGACGGAAGCTATCATATGTTCACGCCGGAGAAGGTTGTTGATGTTCAAGCTCAGTTCAATTCTGATGTTCAGATGCAGCTGGATGTGTGCACTGGTTTTGGTGTGGATAAAAAAGAAGCCATGGAAGCTCTCAGAATTACAGAAGACTGGGCTAAACGTGCAAAAGAAGAATGGATCAGAAAGGTTGATTCAGGATATCAGGGCGTGCTGCTTCCTATTGTTCAGGGAAATTTCTTTGAAGATTTACGAAAGCGAAGTGCTGAATTTGTTTCTGAACTGGATCTTCCTGCAATTGCCATTGGTGGTTTGAGCGTAGGGGAGCCTCCAGAAGAATTTGCTTCAATGCTGGATTATACTGTAGGTCATCTTCCTGTAGGAAAGGCAAAATATGTAATGGGAATTGGAACACCTGACTATATTCTGGATGCCGTTCATTCTGGAATCGATATGTTTGACTGTGTTTTGCCAACCAGAAATGCCAGAAACGGCAGTTATTTTACTCGGGATGGAAATCTTCCAATAAAGCAGGAACGGTTTGCCAAAGATTTTGGTCCGCTTGATCCTGAATGTAATTGCAAGGTTTGTAGAAATTACAGCCGTGCCTATCTGAGACATCTGTTCAAGGAGCAGGAAATTTTGAGCTGCATGCTTGCAAGCTATCACAACCTGTACTTCCTCCACAATATGATGAAGGAAATCAGAGTTGCCATTGAAGAAAACCGCTTTGAAGAATACAGGAATCAGTTCCTTGCCAGATATCACTCAAACAAGTGGTCTTTGGCAAAATAAGTTTTCGCTTCAAAAGTGTCCTTTATAGCAGGGTGTTTGTATGAAAAAGAATTTTTTGACGACATTGTTTTTAGTTCCTTCTCTTCTTATTGCACAGGAGTTTGATGCTCCTTCTCAAATTCAGGAAGAAACTGATGTTTCTGTGGAAGCGGAAGTTCAGTCTGAACCAGAAGTTCAGGTGGAGCCGCAGGTTCAGGTGGAAGGCGAGGATTTTGATGCAGTTTCCGGTGCTGAACCAGGTGAGCATAAAAAAATTGAACTTGCCGGTGTCAGCGATGTGCCGAATTCAAAGCGGCCAAAAAAGGGTGATGACGAAAAAATCAATGAGTTGAATGACGTTGATCCAGAAGCAAACGAAAAATATCCAGACATTCTCAAATATGGTCTTGATTCTGACATTTCTGAAATTATGGACAAGATGATTAAGGCCAAGGATGTTCGCTTTGTTGATGAAGTGTACGATTTGTTCCAGGAGACAAAAAGCGTTGAAATCCGAAACAAGGTTCTGAACTTCTTTAAGACGATTGAGGATCCTTGTATTGAAGATTTTGCTGTAATGATTCTGAATGATCCTTATGACGAAAAAAACACCACTGTAAATGCCTGCTTCAGCTATATTCAGGCCGTTAAGACAAAGGAAGCTGTTCCTGCTGTTGTGACCTTGCTGGAAAGCGATGATGACCAGTATTTCTTGGGGGCTCTGGAAACTTTAGGTAAAATCGGCGGTACCCGTGAAGCCATGTATCTTTCTGACTACATTGACAACGAGGATTTACCGTTGGCTCAAAAACAGGCTCTCGTTCGTGTGCTTGGTCAGCTTCATGCGGTAGAAACTTATGACAAACTGGTTGAACTTGCTCAGAACGATGATGAAAACACCTTTATCCGAATGTACAGCGCTGAGGCAATTGGACAGATGGGTAAAAAGGAAGCCATTCCGGTTCTTGCAGATTTGTTTGAAAGCGAGGATCCAAATCTTCGTGCGTACGTAATCAAAGGTCTGAGCAATTTTGATGATGAGGAATCAAAAAAAGTTATTGTTCAGGGACTCAGGGACAGCCATCAGAAAGTCAGAAGCGAAGCAATAACTGCTATAAAAGAACTTAAAATCAAGGAAGCTGATGAATTCCTTATTTACCGTGCAAAAAATGATCCGGACGGAAATGTAAAGAATTCCTGCTACAAAACTCTTGCGGCACTTGATACGGAAAAGGGAAACGAATATCTTATTTCTCAAATTACAGAAAAAAAAGTTCCGGATGCGGTAAAACTTAGGGTTGCACAGGCACTTCTTGCAGAAGATATGCGGGGTGCCAGGGAAATAGCTGCTCTTACTGCTGAAACTGTGAAGGATGACAGAAGAAAGCAGCTCAGATATGGTCTTGGAAAGGAACTGGCAAAGTACAAGAACGATGAATTTGCTGAGGTTACATTGGCTTTCATCAACCACAAGGATAATTCTACAATTGGTACAGGTCTGGACATGTATGCAAAGGGCCGCTATACAAATTGCGATGATGCAGTTAAGACTTTGGGAGAAAAGGCTGATCTGAATGCAAAATCAAAGAATCAGATGGCAATCAAGGCGGCAAAAATCATCGGTCTTGACGTGGACAAATTGACCGAGGTTCAGGATAAGAAGCGTGAAGAAGAGGAAGCTTTAAAAAATGCCGGCAAAAACAAGCCTAAGCAGAAGACTAAGCCGGCAGCAAAGATTTCAGAAGATAAAAAGAATTCAGAAAACAATGTGGAGGATGCAAAATAATGGCATTTACAGTTTTTATCATCAGCTGGTGCGTAGGATTGGTTTTTTTTCCAACCGCATCGCTTATTGCAGCTCTTCCAGATTCAGATGATTCACAGCAGACGACAGAATATGTTGCCGATGCTTCTGAAGAATCTAAGCCTGTGGAAAAAACTAAGAAATCAAAGAAAGATAAGAAGTCCAAGAAAAATAAAGGCAATGATTTTTATCTTGGACCTATGAGAACTGTTTTCTTGAACGATTTTAACCACAAGCAGATTTTCGTTCTTGACGGCGATTATTCAAACAAGCAGATTCTGGAACATGACGGCTCAACTTATCTGATTTATTTTGAAAAATTTGAAGGCAGTGAAGTTACCATGTGTGCAAGAAACATGGACAGAACTTTGCCAGAACCAGGGCTCCCTGAGTTTTTTCAGCAGCAGATGAGGTCTGAATCTATGGAAAAGTCTGTTGCAGAGCCTGTTATGGCAACTCCAATGAACTAATCGTAAAGTCCGTTGAGCATTCTGTAAACTGCGTTCACTTTTTCCTTTCCGTCCACGTTCAAACTGATTTTTTCGTCAACCAGTGTTTCAAGGCTGGAAAGGCTTTCGTTTAATGCTGTAGGGAAGCCCCTTGAGGCCTTGAACCAGTATGTGCCGCGTCCGTCGGTGAACAGTGCTATGAAGGCAAAATCCTTGGTCTTTTTAGCCATGGTGATTCTGAGAATGTAGTCAATGTTTGAGATGAGGGTGTCGATTCCTCCTTCCTCGTTGATGTTGAAGTTTCTTCTAGGCCATGCCTTTTCATCAACCGGATTGAGATTCAGCCGTTTTACAACCTTGCAGACAAGCTCCAGTTTTTCTCCGGCCAAAAGTCCTGCACCTTTTAATATAAGTTTTGAGCGGATTCCTGCAAAAGTTGCCATCTTGTTCTGGTTTGTTTCTCTTTCCAGGGCTGACTTGAATTTGTTGAATGGAAGAATGAGAATCTTTTTTCCCTTCTGCTTTTCAATCTCAAAAATTTCTCCGCCGATTTCAAGCTGGTCTTCGTTCTTGTCCTTTGCTTTTCTTCCTCCAAAATGTCCGTCATCTCTTCCAAGCAGTTTGCCCTTGATGTCCTTGAAGGATTTTCCTTTGACTTCAAGGTTTCCTGTAAGGCTTCTGCCTTTTTTGCCTCTGGCCGCATTGAGTTTTGCCTCCAGATCAGGTGCAATTTTTGAAAGAAGAGCTTTTGTTAGAGGAGACACGCTCATGGCAAAAGTTCTGGATGTTCTTACGATTTCACCTGCAACAATGAACAGCGGGTCAGAACGGAACATGTTGCTGCCAGGATGAATTGAAATGTGTTCTGCTGTAAGGGAGCGGTAATTTTCCTTGCCTTCACGAATGCACACAAACTGAATCATTCCCGATGCAATACAGCAAAGATAATCATCCATACTTCCGCCGCTTCCAACTGGTATTCCAAGGTCGCCGATTTCTTCTTCAAGCTGAGACTTAATGTTTGCAATTTCTGCCATTACCCGTTCGTCCAGATAATTGTTCTGGCAGAAACGCACTGGATTTTTCATTGTCTGGTAGGTTCTGAAAAGCTTTACATAGCTTACAAAGTCTCCCTGAATGTCCCTGAATGCATGGTGAGCCTTTCTTGCATCAGTTTCTTCTCCCGGTGGCAAAATGAATGGAGAATGGGTGCTCATAAATGCAGCGCAGATTATGGTTTCTTCAAGCACTTCAGGATAGCGCATGATGCTTTCTACAAGAATGCGGCTTACACGAGGCTCCAGCGGGAATTCAACCATCATCTTTCCAACTGAAGAAAGTGTGTTGTCCGGATTCAATGCTCCCAAAAGGTTCAGCGTTTCCACAGCGCCTCGGATGTCTTCTTTTTGTGGTGAAGAAATAAAGTCGAAGGTGTCAAATTCTGTGATTCCAAGCTCACTCATTCTGAGCACAACTTCGCTTAAATCTGTACGATAAATTTCTTCTGTTGTGTATTCAGGGCGGGAATCAAAGTCCTTTCTGCTGTAAAGACGGTAACAGGTGCCCGGTTGTGTTCTTCCGGCTCGTCCACGTCTTTGATTTGAGCTGGCCTTGGAAACAGGTGTTTCGTTCAGCTCTGATGTAAAGGTTCTGGGACTGTAAAAATTAAGCTTTGCCAGACCTGAATCGATTACAGTGGTGATTCCGTTGATTGTGACTGAGGTTTCTGCAATGTTTGTGGAAATGACAACTTTCTTTTTGCCTAAAGGAGCCTTGTCAAACACCCGTTCCTGTTCTTCTTTAGGAAGTCTTCCGTACAAAGGCACAAGATGAATCTTGCTTCTGAAGGAGGCATTGGAAAGACGAGCCATACAGTCCTTGATGATTTTTTCACCAGGCAAAAATATGAGGATGTCGCCTTTTTCATCATTGTCCAGAACCCGGTCAATGGTCTTTTCGATTTTTGTGAGAAGATATTCAGAGCCTGTGGCAGTTGTTGTGGTGGTTTTTCCCATTGGAGGATCGTATACCATTGTTACGGGATAGGTCACAGTATCGATTGAGACGATTGGACAGCCACCAGAATAATTTGAGAAGGCTTCAGCATTCATTGTGGCGCTGGAAACAATCACCTTAAAGTCCGGGCGTGCAGCAAGAACTCTTTTGAGAAGCCCCAGTACAAAGTCAATGTTCAGCGAGCGTTCATGGGCTTCATCCACCATTATAACTGAATATTTTGTCAGCCACGGATCCAGCTTCATTTCCTGCAGCAGAATTCCGTCTGTCATAATCTTGATTTTTGTGGATGCATCTGTCTTGTCTTCAAAACGCATCTTGTATCCAACCAGTCCCGGATAATTTGTCTTGAGCTGCTTAGCAATGAATTCACTTACGCTCAGGGCCGCAATTCTTCGTGGTTGTGTGACTGCAATCACGCCGTTCTGGGAATAACCTGCTTCGTGAAGAATTACAGGAATCTGCGTAGTCTTTCCAGAGCCAGTCGGACTCTGAACTACAATCACCTGATTGTTTTTGAGGCATTCCAGGATTTTATCTTTCTGTTCGTAAACCGGTAATTTTGTGTAATCTATCATCTGTTTTCCTTATAATTTTTTTGTTAGTTGTTTGTTCTGGATTCGTTTAAATCCTTGCAATTTTCCAATGCAGACTTGTGTTTTTTCAGATAGTCTGCCCAATTTGTAAAATCCGACCGCTCCAGACTGTGAATAAGATCATCGTCCAGATGTTTTATCACAAACTGCCAGCTGGGATTAATATAGGTTGTGATGAAGTGCGGTTCAATTTTCTCCAGAACAACCTTTCCATGTGTTTTTTTTGCTTCAATCTTAATTATGAAACCGTCTCCTGTAAGGTCCCGCTCTGTTTCTGCCTTGTAGAAATTTGGTGAAGTTCTTTGACCGGAAATAGTGTTTCCATTGGCATACATCACAAAACCTGCTTTTAGACCGTTTTCTTTTTTTGCTTCCTTCAGTTCAATTGTTTCCCAGGGCTTCACCACATGTGGATGATTAGCCCATACAATGTCCACTCCGCAATTTTCTATAAGCTCGCGGTAGAAATTTCTGTGGTTTTCCGTGACCTTCTGAACATATTCAACCTCATCCGTGTGGATTGAAAGAACGAACAGGTCGCAGGAATTTGCTTCTCTAAGTGACTTAAGATTTTCTTTCAGTTCAGAGCGCTTTTTTTCCGTGGAAGGATAGTAGTCTATGTATGAAGCATAATCTGGTCTGTTCAAAAGCTCAGTCACTGCAACAAACAGCACCTTCCAGCCGTTCTTTTCAATCAGCTTGTGGGACATGGGACCGTTCGAAGAATCTCTAAGACCACAGGCATAGGTTCCCTTAAGTCCGTCAAAGAGTTTTTTTGTGGCACGGATTCCAGTGAGATACTGGTCGTTGGTGTGGTTGTTTGCAAGTGAAAACACGTTGAATCCAGCCTTAACCGCCGCATCAACATATTCTCTGTGCATGTTGAACTGTGGATAAGTGCTCCACTCAACAGAATCGCAGACTGGTGCTTCTATATTTGCAAAACTCAGGTCGCCGCTTTGAACCAATGGTGCCACATCCCGCCAGATTTTTTCAAAATTTCCCGTCTTGAAGTTGACTGTGTGGGCC
>JAGHUJ010000173.1 GCA_018064905.1 Candidatus Treponema equifaecale | reverse complement strand
GACAACAATCTTCCAACTCCAAAAAGCATTAAAGACCTTGCAGATCCTGTTTACAAAGATTGGGTTTCAGTTTGTGATGTTGCAGGTTCAACAACAGCATGGTTCCTTTTCCAGGCTCTGATTACAGAATACGGCGAAGCTCAGACAAAGGAAATCCTTCACGGAATTTATACAAATGCAGGTCCACATCTTGAAATGTCAGGTTCTGCTCCTCTTAAAAAGGTTCGTGCAGGTGAAGTTGCAGTTGGTTATGGGCTCCGTCATCAGGCAGTTAAAGATATGAAAAAAGGTCTTCCAGTTGCTTACGTTGATGGAACTGAAGGTGACTTCTCTATGACAGAATCAATTGCAGTTGTAAACAAAGGAAAGAAAACAAATCCACTCGCTCAAGAAATGGTTAAATGCATGATTGAAAAGGGGCGTCCGGTTCTTATTAAAGACTATCCTGTTGCAATCTATGAAGGCGAAACTGTAGCTGAAGAAAACAAAGTTCCAAACAGCAAGGAATTCGGCGAGCACCTTACTGCAGAGCTTCTCGCAAAGCACAGAGAAATTTCTGAAAGCGCAAAATAATTCAAAATTTGTTTGTTAAATAGGGCAGCATCATGATAAAGACAAATTTTCATATACATACCGTGAATTGCCATGGCAAAAATACAATTGAAGAAACCGCTCTAAAGGCTATAGATTTGGGCTTTACCGACATAGGTTTCTCCTGCCACGCAATGCTTTGCCAGCTTGTTTCAGACTGGCACATGAAGGAATATGAAATTCAGGCATATTGTGATGTAGTTCATGCTACTCAAAAAAAGTTTGGGGATAAAATCAACATTCAGCTTGGATTTGAAGTTGATTACATCCCCGGACTTTCCCTTCCATCTTTTGATGATTACAGAAAATTCAAGCCAGATTATCTTATTGGCTCAGTTCACTATATCTACACCCCAAAAGGTACTTTTCCCGTTGATGATTCTGTTGAGATTTTAAAAGACGGAATTAACAGGTGTTTCAATGGAGACATCAGAAAATGTGTTCAGCGCTACTTTGAACTGGAACGGGAAATGCTCCAGAAAGGAAAATTTTCAATAATCGGGCATTGTGATTTAATCAGAAAACTGAACAAAGACAATCTTTTCTTTGATGAAAACGAAAACTGGTACAAAAAAGAACTTGTGCTGACATCTCAGGAAATCAGGAAAGCCGGTGTAATTGCAGAAATCAACACAGGGGCCATTGCCAGAGGATTTATGACAGATCCGTATCCAAGTGATTATTTTATGCAGCTTTTGTATAATCTTAACGTTCCTGTTACTATTGATGGAGACAGTCACGGTAACGAACAGCTTAACTGTGCATTTGATCTGGCTGAAGGAAAAGCAAAAAAAGCCGGATATACTGCATATCAGATTCCAGGTGGAAAAATAATTGAGCTCTAAAAGTAAAGGTCTGTTTCTAGTAAATTTTTCAGTATTGCTGTTTGCTTTTTCAGGAATTCTTTCAAAACAGATTGAATTTCCTGCAATCATTATAGCCTTTGGAAGAAGTTTTTTTTCAAGCCTTAAATACCTTAGCGCTCAGATTGCCGGAATAATATCTTCCCTGGAAACAATCTACGGCATTCTCCTTGCAATTCCTTTGTGCGGAGAATTCCCTTCAATAAAAGAAATTGCCGGCGGAATATTGATTCTGGGCGCTGTTTTTTATTCAGAAGCAAGTTCAATGAACCGGGTAAAACACCGTTAAACCACAAAACTTGATTCCAGATCAGCTTACAGCTTAAGCTCACTTCCACTGCACTTTTTTTCCAGCATGATTTTTATGATTTCTGCAATGTGAGCACCAGCTTCAACAGCAATAGTTCCGTTTTTATGAATGTTGGAAACAACAGTACGGCGGGTTTCCAGCATACCAACCTTCGCATCGTAAACGATATATGCGCTCATGCTCTCTGCAGAACTAAGACCCGGCCGTTCTCCAACAAGCTGACACACAACTTTGGCTCCTAAAATTTCTGCAACCTGATCTTCTGTAGCAACCCTTGAATGACGGACAAAAAAAGGAGTCCCATAATCAATTCCAAAAGAATCCAGTCCCTGCATTATGGATTTCATCGTATCGTAGGCATTGGCTTCAATTGCCGCTGAACTTAATCCGTCTGCAATAAAAATCTGAACTGTAGGATTCTTCCTGCACTTTTCAAGAATTGTCTTTACGCCCTCCTGGCTGATTATTCTTCCGTGATCAGGACGGGTAATGTATTCATCTTTGTCGCGGCAAAGTGTGTCCACACTGAAAAGCCCGGTCTTCTTAAAAAAATCTTCTCCAACGTAAGACCACACTGAGTCCTGTGCCGCAGAATGATCTGCCCTGAACCTGAGCTGAGTTTCAGTTTTGTATCTTGGACCTGCATGACCAACACCAAGCCGGGCCGGAGTATATGATTTCATTTCAATAAAACCATCTCTATTGACTGGCTCTTCAATGAGATATTGTGTTTTAATATCAACCTTTCTTATATCAGGCAAACAGCCTTCTTCAATCTGAGGAAGAGTTTCATCCAGCAAACATTTTTCTGATTTCATAATCATTTCCTTAAAAATACCGAACCGTCACCGGCAAGTTCTGTCAATTTTCCATTTTTGTAGAACCCCATTCTTTCAAGCCAGACTTCAAATTCTTTAATCGGATGAAGACCCAATAGCTGCCTTATTGTTGCCGTCTCATGGTAACCCGTGCTCTGATAGTTGAGCATAATATCATCAGCATGAGGGACTCCCATTACATAAGAAATTCCAGCCGTTGCAAGAAGCGTTATGAGATTGTCCATATCGTTCTGATCTGCTTTCATGTGATTTGTGTAGCACACATCACAGCCCATGGGGATTCCTGTAAGCTTACCCATAAAATGATCTTCCAATCCGGCTCTTATAACCTGCTTAGAATCGTAAAGATATTCCGGTCCGATGAATCCAACTACTGTGTTTACAAGAAAAGGCTTGTAATGACGGGCAAGTCCATAACATCTGCTCTCCATTACAACCTGATCCCAGCCGTTGTGAGAATAACTTGAAAGTTCCGAGCCCTGGCCAGTTTCAAAATACATATAATTTGGACCTTCACACTGGCCCATTTCTTTCATCATCTGCCAGCCTTCATCAAGAATCTCTTTTGTTACGCCAAATGCATTGTTGCCTTTTTCACTTCCGGCCAGGGACTGAAACATAAGCTGGCAGGGAGCACCCCGACGGATAGCTTCTATCTGTGTTGTAATATGAGCCAGCACACAATGCTGAGTCGGGATTTTCCATTCCTTCATAAAATCATCAAAGGTCTGAAGAACGGTTTTTACGCTTTCTACAGAATCATCTACAGGATTCAGTCCAATGACAGCATCACCGCAACCATAGCTCAAACCTTCCATAAGAGATGCAAGAATACCTTTTGGATCATCTGTTGTATGATTTGGCTGAAGCCGGCAGGCAAAAACCCCATCTTCACCGATTGTTGTATTGCAGTGAGCCGTAACCCGTATTTTTTTTGCGGCATAAATCAAATCTAGATTGCTCATAAGCTTGCAGACAGCGGCAATAACTTCACATGTTAAAGCCGGAGAAAGAGCCAGAATGTCTGCACCTGAAGTATTGTCATCCAGAATCCATTCCCTAAGCTCGGAAACAGTCCAGTTTTTTATTTTCGCAAATTTTTCTTCATCTAAATCTTCCTGATTGATTCTTGTGACAAAGTCTTTTTCGTAAAGAACTGCCGGAGTATTTCTGATATCATTCAGTTTTATATTTGCAAGAACAATTTTTGCGGCAATTCTTTCCTCTGCTGAAGAAGCTGCAATTCCCGCCAATTTATCCCCTGACTTTTCTTCGTTGGCCTTGGCCATCACTTCACACAGCGATTTAAATTCATATGTATGTCCTGATAAAAGCGTCTTCAAAATCATAACTGCCTCCTTATATATTTGCGCCGACGGGTTCAATATCCAGCCTCTCTAACTGTTAAAGACCAGAGTTTTTATTACTACAGGCAGAACCTGATTACCTGCAACCGGCATTCCAATATCAATATAATCACCGTTTTTGGCCCGAATTGAATCAATGCACACAAGCGGATAATTTTCAGGAAGAATTGAACGAAGAGCAAAACCTAAAGCTTTAGCTATATCATTCTGCAGCACAATTATGAGAGGAAGTCTGTTTTGAATAAGAACCCCTGCGCCATCCATTATTTTCTTTGCCAGAAGCTGAATCGAATCATAATCAACAGATAAAAATCCATCCAGAGAAATGGCAACAGGATTAAAGGTCTGCTGATTTGCATAAAAGCTCAGGTTTTTCTGAAGGACTTCATTTATTTTTGAAGTCTCCTCCTCGTTTACAAACAATACCGGAACATTTTTTAGAGGCAGAGCTTCCATGGAATAAAGAATCGTACTTCCGCTGATTTCAGTTGTATACATTCCGGCTCCGATAACAGTTGCCCTTATTGTTTCCTTTGGAATTCTTATGTTTAATTTTGAAAAATATGGTGATTCAAAGATTGAAAGCGCCAGAAGAACACCAATGTCGCCGTATTCAAAAATATTATCCGAAAACTGCTTTCCAGAAAGAATTTCATAAAGAATAGTTCCAACGCCACCAGAAAATGTAATTCCGTCAATTTTCAGACTCTTTCTGCAGTTTAAGCCCTTTCCGTCATTTGTATAAAATCCGCGGTCAGCAAGAGTTGTATTAAAAGCTGCATCGCTCATCTCAACATCAGCCAGCCCCAGCGCACAGGCAAGAATATCAGCCATTTTGTCAGTAACAAATTTCAGGCTGGAAACTATGGCATATGAATCTTCCGGTAGATAAACTCCAGCCTTATCCAGCAAATCCTTGAACTTTGAATAAATATATGTGATTTTGCCAGATGCAGAATCAACTTTTATAAGCCTGCCGCCAACATCGAGACAGCACACATCCTGAATGTTTCCATTTTTAAAGACTGAAATGTTGCTTGTTCCACCGCCAATATCCACATTTACAATTACAGATTTTTCATTTTCAGAAATTGAAGCAGCACCACTGCCAAAGCCTGACAGCACAGATTCAAGGTCAGGCCCAGCAGTTGAAACTACAAACTCTCCGGCAAAATTGCTCAGGGTTTCGAGAATAACAGCCGCGTTTTCTTTTCTGGCAGTTTCACCAGTTATAATTACAGCTCCGGTTTTTACATCTTCAGGCTTTATGCCGGCTTTTCTGTATTCATCAGAAACAATTTTCTTGATTCCTTCGCCGTCAATTTCAGTTTTGCTCAACAGGGGCGTAAAATAAATTTTACTTTCATAAATGATTTCCCGACCCGTAATTTTTATGTCAGGAACAGCATAAGCACTGGCAAGATTCTCCACAGACAGCTTCGAGAAAATAATCTGCGTTGTAGAAGTTCCAAGATCTATACCGACACTAATCAGAGTTTCTTTCATGCCCCGGCCGCCTTAATTTTTTGCTCATATTCTTCAAAATCAATCATCTTTTTTTTTATTTCAGAAAACTTTTGAAGAATATAGTTATACTTTTCAGGATTATGAGGCAGACTGCATTTTGAACAGTCCTTTGTACCGTCTTCAAGAAAAACCGGATTTCCGCCACATTCATGACCAAGAAAATAAAGCGGACAAAAACAGAAAAGGCAATTGAATTTTGAATTATCACAGGTTTTATGACATGGGAAAAATTCACATTTTTTATTTTGAAAAAATGAATATCCTTTTTCCTGATGTTCTGTATCCATATGATTCCTCAAAAAAAAGGTGCAGCTTTCTTTTATACAAAAAAGGAGGTCAAAAGCTGCACACATAGCTGCTTGAAAACAAAAAGGATACACATA
>JAGHUJ010000019.1 GCA_018064905.1 Candidatus Treponema equifaecale | reverse complement strand
GTGCCGCCGTCCTTGGCGGCTATTTTGTTTTAAATTATTTTTTTTAAAATTTGCTTTATTTGAAAATATGCACCATAATAGTTGCATATTTTTTTGTTTTTAAACAGATTGCGTTTGTTTTTAATGATTCGGCGGTTTCTGTTGCTGGGAGTTTATGAAAACTTTTGGGCTTATTGCAGTTTTGTCTGCGCTTTTTATTTTTGAAGGGACTGTTTTTGCGCAGGACAATTCTTCTGACTGGAAATTGGCTGCTACAACAGATTTTGCTTATTATCCAAAAAGTGATTTTGTGACAGGTGACAGTCATTTTGCTCCGATTACAGGTCCTTATTACACTTTGGAATGTCGTGAAACTTTTAGCGGAACAAAAACTATCAGCGTTCCACTGGGAGATCATTTCTTGCTGAAGGACGGAAACATTGCTTTTGTTCCGGCCTGTGAACTTACTCCGATTTTTATAAAACCAAAATTTCAGATTGACTATACTCCGCTTCCATTCCTTATATTTTCTGGCGGTGCTTCTGTTGGTACAGGCTGGAACTTTTTTGGTTTTAAAGGAATGCAGTATCTTAACGAAAAAACTGGTGAATTTGACAATCTTACGACCTTCAAAAACCTGTTTTCTGATATTTGGGGTGGCGTAACATTCCAGTTTGACACAGGTGCGCTGATTCCGGGTGACTGGAGCCATGTTGTAATGCAGGCTTGTGCAAAATTCACCTATGAAAGCATGTCTGGAATTGATGATGGCGATATCTGGTACTGGCAGAGCCGTTTCAGAGTAAATGGACTTTATCACAGCGGTTCTGTTACACTGGCTTATCAGATGCCGATTGCGCTGTACCGTGCAGGACTTATGTTTGAGTGGTTCGGTTATTGTAACGGCAATGACTATGGCAAATATGCAGACAGCTTTGACGGTGAGTTTGTTCAGTATGACATCAGTCTTTTGACACAGTGGACAATCACGCAAAAAGATTCTCTTATCATGCTCTTGAATTTTGGTGATCAGAGAAGCTATGCAGAATCTCATGATGATTATTTTGACGAGATTAAGTTGACCAAAACCGGCAGGGAATGGCTCTTTAAAAGAATCGTATTCAGATGGGTACACAATTTTTAGTTACTGAAACAGATTCAAAATCCTCAAAAATGAAAATTTGCCCGGCAAAATTTTTTGACATTAATGACATTATGGCTATTGAGCACGCCGCGTTTATTCCTTCGATTCAGGAAAAGCAGAAGGTGTTTGAAGAGCGAATGTCGGTTTTTCCTGAAGGCTTTCTGATTCTTACTGATAATTCCGATGAACTTGTTCTAAAAAACGGAAAGGCCTTTGTTGCGGGATATTTCTGCAGCGAAATCTGGCCGACAGTTCCACAAAACGATGAATTTTTTAAGCTGGGACATTCTGCCAGAAAGGTTCATGACAAAAACGGTCCTGTGCTTTATTTTTCTTCCTTTGCGCTTTCCCCAATTTATCATGGAAAAAAGCTGGCAGAACCATTTTTAAGGGAGTGGCTGGATTCAATTTGCGGGGCATTTC
>JAGHUJ010000213.1 GCA_018064905.1 Candidatus Treponema equifaecale | reverse complement strand
TGCGAAACGAGGAAATAAATGAGATGTTCTACTTCTTTTTGGGCTTCCACAGTCAATGTATTGTAAGCTTCTAAAACAGCATTTGGCATAATTAAATCCTCCTTACACAATCTAAGTTCTATGAACAATATAGTATAGATTTAGGAAATTTTCCACAGGCAATAAAATGAATCTGCAAACCATCCTAATTAGAAAGTTCCATCACCCAATATCTTCCATAGGTTGAACCTTTTTTATCAAAATATGCGATTCCGATTTTGGTGAAATTCTTTCCAAGCATGTTCCGTCTGTGTCCCTGGCCTGAATAATCCTTATTGTCTTCCTTCCACCCAGCAAAAACAGCTGAACCTGTTCTGTAGCCTGCTGCAATATTTTCACCGCAAGTTCCGTAAGCTGCACCAATCTGTTTTAGAACCGTAAAGCAGGAAGTTCCGTCAGGACGGGTATGAGCAAATGAACTTGAAATTTCTTCTGCCCTGATTTTTGCGGCCTGTGCCAGTTTTTCATCAAAAGCAAGTGCAGAAAGCTGTCCCACAAGGAAAGTTTTTGTTGAATTGTCAGCGCTTATATAGAAGGCTTCGCTGCCAGTCCTGAAAGAATTAACAGCATCAAAACAGGCTTTTACGTCCACATCAGAAAGAGAACCTACAGAATTAAGCCCTGTAGCTGAATATTCTTCATCATCCGAAGAACATCCCGCAAGAAAAAGAAGTGCAGTTGCAAACAGTGCTGCCAGTAATTTATATATTGATTTCATTATTCATTTCTCCTGATATTTACAACAGAAAACTCCCCTACCCTTCCGAACGCTCGATTTTTTCCGGAATGCCGTTGTTCCAATATTCTATGATTCTTCCGCCCTCAGCCCAGACCTTTTTAATCAGGCCCATGTCCCAAATTTCATAGTGTCCTGGATACTGGATTGCAGGCTCGTCTTTCTCTGAATGCAAAACTCCGTCCTTGAAATTGTAGATGACTGTTTTTGCTGTTTCACTGTCGAAACCTTCCAGGCCTTCAATGAGGAAATTGTCATCCTCCACGCGGACAACCTGCCCCTGCATAAGTTCGCCATCTACATTGTTGTAGAACTGCCTGAATTGGTATCCTTTGTGGCGGGACATTGAATTCTTATAGAGTTCGTTGTTTTCCAATTTTTCAATCAATGCTTCGTATTCTTCCTGTGTCATGGCCAATTCTCCTGAATTAAATTTTCACATTAATTATCGGCAAACTGTCATTTTGAAAACATCACTTCAAAATTCAGGAAAGGACTTCTACGATCAGGATCTATCCCAAAGCCTTGGATTATCAAAAGGGATCGACCATGCAGGCAAAGAAAAAAATTTACGGCATGATGAGACTGATATATAAAAAATACATTGTTCCAGTAAACTTTAAGTCCTCCTTGGAGTGTCCTTATTTGTAATTTTCGTTTTAAATTCATATTAAAACCTTCAAATGCTTTATTTGATTTTTGGGAAAATTCTAAGAGCGTCCCATACCAGCATTCTTATCTTTCGTATTTTCGATGGCCTTCTTCTGAGCCCTATGATCCCTAACTTCCTTGTCCTTTGTAGGCTCCAATGTTTCTACAGTCTTTTTGATTATTTTGAGCGGTTCAAATTCAGGATCTTCATCAAGAAGCCGTTTTTCACCGTCTTTCACATGGTTCCAGACTACTGGAAAATGATTCTGAATTACATTACAGACAAGACCATATTTTTCTTCCTGAAGATCCTTTATGGCCGTTTTCCAATAATTCACGTCAGACTTTATGCGCTTATAATCATTTTCCCATTTTGCGATCAATGAATTCTGGTGAAACCTATATTCATTATATTCGCGATAAGATTCTCCATCATCTGCATAATATGTACGACCAAAAATACTGCGTTTTTCTTTTTCAAGTTCTGGTCTGGATCCCAAATCATAGAGCTTGTTGTTTTCCATTTCTTTTTGCTTCTTGAAAAGTTCGATGATAGTTCTGCTCTGCATTTTTATCCATTTTGCCCTGGCCTTCATTTCTTCGCTTTTAAGGAGTTTTCCATACTCTCCCACTGCATTGTCAACGCATGAATAACGCTTCTCGTAATTTTTCATGAATGAAATCCATTCAGCTGGTGTCATTGCAACAATTCTGTTGTAAAGCTTGGTATTTTCAATTCTGACCAGTTTCTGTTCAGGAATGTTAGGTTTCTGTACTGCTTTCTGAGGCTGTGCAGCCTTCTTCTGCTCCTGGATCTTTTTAAGTTCAAGTTCTCGTTCATTTACGGTTTTCTCCTGGAACCTGAATACCTTGAAAATTCCAAGAGGAGAATTTGCAATTATTTCTGAAGCCTTTTCCTTTATCTTCGAGAATAGTTCCTTTATTTTTTTCGCCCATTTTGAAAGGCTAAAGCCTGAGACTTTATTGTGAACATCCTCAAGATCATTCTGCTGCCTTTCATTGTCAGGATCATAAATCCTGTTTTCATTGCGGTTTTGAAACATTTCAATTTTTGAAACGACAAGAAGAGCCTCATCTGCCTGTTCATATTCAAGCTCAGAATACATTGCATTATCAATGACAATCTTTATTTCACTTTCTTTTGCATTTCCACATTTAATGTCCTCAAAAATTGCAATTTTTTCAGCTAGTTTCTGGCAGCAATTGAGGATATGCCGTATCAGATTTAAAAACCACAACATCAGGCGTATAAATCAAATCGTCATTGTGTATGGGATTTCTTTCTCGCCGGTGTGACTGATAAAATTTTTTCCACAGAAAGTCTTCCGTCAGATTGTAATAAAGAGTTGAACAGCGGCACAAACATTCTTCCTGGGCCGAAGATCCATTCACAACTCCCCCACCAGGATTACTGGCCGAAGCAAAATTTAAAATTGCAACTTTTCTTCCATTATAATCCATCGCAGCTTCAAAAGTTCGTTTCTTGGAAACCTTTATCACAGCCGGCGTTTCAAATCTGTCCTTTTTGCAATCAATAGTCTCTGCCTCCAAAATCAATTTCTGCCGTGCCGATGATTCCTTCCACGCCTTAATCAAAACAGGATTTGTCCTGCTTAGTTTTTCTGTATCTTTGAATATTTCAATATTTTCTTCCCTGCTCATGTTATTTATTTACTCCTCGAATTACAAATCACTGAAGTCAATTTGATAATCCCATTTATTTTCCAGTTCAACCAATTTACATCTTCTTTCCTCTGAAGAATATTTTGGTTTTACTTTTCCAACCAATTCATCGATGGAACCTGTCGTATAGTCTTTTGACTCTTCTTCATATTTGTCTCGACAGGATTTGCAGAAACAGTTTCGAATCATTCCAATTGAAGTTCCTAAAAGAGTGTATTCAAATCTTTCAACACCTACAGCTCCCTGATAAGTTTCCCCTTCTGGATGATTCTTTATCCTGTGATTTTCCTGCCATTCCTTAATCTGTTTCATTTCATCGACAGTAAAAGAATAGTTTGGATCATATTCAACATCATTTTCTACTTTTATGGTTGGCACAAAAGAAAGGTTTTCCTGCAAATCTGAAATGAAGTCTTTCATGTACGGTTCAACACCATTATTTTTTGCTTCATACATTTTACTTTTTGCCTTTTCCATGTCTTCAAAGTACAAATCGTTTGGAACAGTAATCTCAAGAACAAGCCAATCTTCAAAAACTTCCTCAAAGTCCTTTGCGTTTGAAAAATGAATTTTATAGGCAATCTTCAGTTGGCCTAGTAATTCCTTTTTATCATCTTCTGCTACTTCTAAAAATTGAAATTTCATAAAATATCCTCGTGATTAAATTACACTACTTTCCCCGTCTCTCTCAAAAAATTAAGCATGATTTTCCAATTCTAATCTGCACTCATTGTAAACATTTCTCATTTTCCTTATTTCCCATAATTAATTTTTTTCCAAAGAGAGATTAACCATTTCTGATTTTCTCGGAGCCATAGAACCAACTCATCAGCTGTCTCAAAGCGCTTTTTTGATAAGTTCTTCTTCACCATTAACTCAACAAAATAGTCTGGCCATAACCATTTATCTGAAAAAGCATCATTGTATCTATCCCAGATATCTTTGGATTTTTTTCTCCAGTTAAAAGTTATTCCAAAAACTTCTTCTTCAAATCGTATTTTCAGACTACTTTCTGTTTCCTTTAGGAAAGTTCCTCCATCTGTGGCCCAACTCCACCTGTCAGCAAAACGACAAGCATAGTCAATTCCATTGACAATATTGTCTGTTGGCAGATTTTCTTCAGCTTCAAAAATCTGTTTAATTTCATACCAGTTCTTAAGCTGCTGACAATAACGATTGGATTTTCTTCTGAAACTCCTCTGATACATGTTTCTGGAATATTTATCTGATCCGCATGCCCAGGTATCACCCATGTTCTTCTTATAACTTCTACTCATTTTTCCTCCATATAGATTAGTACTTACATGAAGTCAAAAAGAAATCTTTTATAATTCATTGTCATTTCTCCTGTAATTCAATTTTTTCAAGCTCATACCAGGTTGCATTATTAATGAAGAGTCTTTTCTTCCTTTCTGGCATATATATGAAGTTGTTAATATCTTCATCAGGAAAGCCACCATACGCATAAGAAAATGTAGAACTTTCCTCTCCAACAATTCCAAGTTTATCCTCAAGAAGAATCTTAGAGAGTAATTCTTTCGCACCGTAAAATGACGGATATACCCCATGATGTACCAAGCCTAAATAAAATCTTACTAATTCTTCTGTACAATAGGTCCTGCTGCCAGAAAGTGATAAACTCCAACCCTTTTCTTTTTTTCTAAGAACTAGATGAGTTCTGGTCCTGGAACTCTTCGACAAACGCAAATGCTTCTTCATAATCTTTAAAAAACGCAATATGTTTTGTATCTTCATATCCAGAACCCTTCCATATTGTTACAGCAATTTTATTTTCCACTTCAAAAGTTTCATGATTTATACTAAAAACAACTCTATCTATTTCGACAACATAATCCATAAATCCTTTGCTAAACTGATCACAACTTACAAACCAACCATCAATTTTTATGACTCTATTCATACCAAAACCTTTTAATAATTCCAAATACTAAATAAATTGTAAAAAATAAAATTAAATTTGTCTGTTAACTGTTAGTTTAAATAAAAACACCAGCCTCCATTCCAAATAGAACTTCAGCTGGTGCCCAGATATTGCAGCTCTAGCAGATAATCAAAATAAGTGTTGAAACTTTCAAAGTTTGAACATTTTCTTAATTTTTAAAGGGCTATCAACTTTCAAAAGTATAAAACCAACAATACGGAAAATCCGGTTCATAAAGCTTTATAGTTTTACAATTTTAAAGGCCGAAGATTCGTACCGCCAATTCTAATCAAAACCGGCAG
>JAGHUJ010000169.1 GCA_018064905.1 Candidatus Treponema equifaecale | reverse complement strand
TTTTTATGTGCTAGCTGGAATCAGGACGTCTTTGTTGAAAATTTCTCCCCACGAGTGCCCCATGGTTGTTTCCTTGTAAAGGTTCCTTTTAGAAAATCTGATGAAACCCTGGGCTTTGAATATGCTGCCATTCCATCTGGAAGAGCGCATCAGGGGCTGGTGGACTATACTTCTGGAAATGTGCTTCAGCTTGCTTTTCAGTCACTTGGTATTCGATATGGATGGGGCGGAATGGCAAATGCCAGAGACTGTTCTGAATATTTAAAGGATATTTTCCGGTGCTTTGGTTTTGATTTTCCACGAAACAGCAGAAGCCAGATGGAAATGGCCGGAAAAACAGTTTCATTTGCTGGTAAATCTTCATCAAAACGCCGCAGTTTGATGAAAAATATGGAACCTGGAACTGTGCTGGGGTTTCCTGGTCACGTCTTCATGTATGTTGGTGAAGAAAAAGGAAAAAATTATGTGATTAGTGCATTGGGTTCCTATTATCCTGATGAATTCTACACAGAAAAAATGGATGCCTGTTCCGTAAACATAAATACTTTGGATGTTATGCGAAAAAATGGAAAGAACTGGCTGGACAATATGACCCATGCAAAGCTTCTGAAAATCAAAGGCAACCAGAAGACAAATGAAGTTGAATTCGATTCTTCCTGGAAATTTGCAGAATTTTCAAAAATAAATACTGGAAAAAGCTTTCTGTATAAAGCCGGTTCAAAACGAAAAAACATTGTGGTTGCTGTAAATGCAGGTCACGGAACAAAAGGCGGAACTGAAGTTCAAACCTATTCTCATCCTGATAAATCTCCTAAGCTCACATCTGGAACAACAGTGGCAGGAAGCATTGAATCATGTTCTATAAGTGAAGGGATGACATTCAATGACAAAAAAACTGAAGCTGTGGTGAATTTAAGAACAGCAAGAATTTTAAAGAAGCTTCTGCTGGACGCCGGATACGATGTTCTGATGGTGAGGGACGAGGATGATGTTCAGCTGGATAACATAGCCCGAACCTTAATTTGCAACAATTTTGCGGACATTCATATTTCAATTCACTATGACAAAGATTCTGCAAGTTCTGATAAGGGCGTTTTCTACTGCTCAATTCCAGAAGAACTGAAGAAGCTTAAAAATGTCAGAAAGCACAGCCAGAAAAGTGAGAGACTTGGTCAGTGCCTTGTGGAAGGGCTGAAGAAACAAAAACTTGCTGCATACAATGATGGTAAAATTGAAATGGACTTGCCCCAGACTTCCTTCAGCACCATACCGACTGTTGATGTGGAGCTCGGAAACCAATGGACTGTAACTTCAACTGCAGAATTGGAAAAGAGAGCCCAGGGGTTGCTGAAGGGAATTGAACTTTTCTTTGCCGAAAAAAAATAAGCAGAAAACAGAATAAAATCCTTACTATTTTTCCTAAAATTTAACTTTTACTATAGAAAATAATTGATTTTTCAGAATTGAAGTGGGTATAATAATAGGATATTATAAAAGAAGTATTTTAAAAATGTCAGTTTCAGAAGCTTTAGAAAAGCTGTTGCGTTCATTTGAGCGCTATTACAATATCAAACGCGAAGGTGCGGTTTCTCCATTTGTTGCAGAGGCGGAATTTCATTCCCATACAGAACAGTATCTGCTTGTAAAGGCCGCACATCTTTCCGATATCGATTCCAATGAATTCATTTTTTTCTCAACTGTAGGCATCCTTAACCTTCAGAATCTTGCGGAACTTGATTCAAAGGCATGGGAAGAAGGACTTTCTCGTGTTAAGCCTTATAATGGTCACAGAAATTCCGATATTGCTCTTATAGTGCTTGCAGAAAAAATTGAAGAAGATGCCTTCAAACAGATAAAAAAGCTTAAGCACTACAAATCATATAAATTCAGCCTGTGGGGCTGGAGTCATTTTAAAGTGATTGCAATGGAGACCTCCACAAATCGATTTACATACAACAGGTTCGGCAGCGATTTCAAGAAGATCTTCACTACAATAAATTAAGCCGCTGGTTTCGCTGGTCGAAACCAGTAATTTAAAAATTTCTCTAGGAGGAGAAAAAGAAAATGACAGCATTACTTATCATTCTTGCTGCAATCGCTTTGCTCTTCTGTGGCTATGTATTCTACGGATCATGGCTCGCAAAGCAGTGGGGTGTTGACGCTTCTAATCCAACACCTGCTAAAACAATGACAGACGGCGTAGACTATGTTGAAGCTAAGCCTGCTGTTTTGATGGGACACCACTTCTCATCTATCGCCGGTGCAGGTCCAATCAACGGTCCAATCATGGCTGCTGTATTCGGATGGGTACCAGTATTCCTGTGGTGTATCATTGGTGGTATCTTCTTTGGTGGTCTTCAGGACTTCGGTTCATTGTTCGCTTCTGTACGCAACGGCGGTAAATCAGTTGGTGAAATCATCAAGCAGTCTTTGGGAAAAACTTCAAAGAAGCTCTTCATCATCTTCGCTCTTCTCGTATTGATCCTTGTAATTGCTTCATTCGTAAACGTTGTAGCAGGTACATTCTTCACAGCTGCTGAAGGCGTTTCTGGATTCGTTTCAAATCCAAACGGAAACCAGACAACAGCTATGATTTCTTTCCTCTTCATCGTAATTGCTGTAATTTACGGATTCGTAACAAACCGTCTTGGAGTAAAAACTCTTCCAGCTACAATCGGTGGTATCATTGCTATCGTTGCAATCGTTGTCCTCGGTCTTAACTGTGGTCTCGCTTTGAGCCGCAACACATGGATCGTTCTCATCGGTCTTTATATTGCAGTTGCTTCTCTTATTCCTGTATGGATTATGCTCCAGCCACGCGATTACCTTTCATCATTCCTTCTCTATGCTATGATGGCTATCGCTCTTGTTGGTATCGTAATTTCTGCTGTTACAGGTTCTACAACTTTCTCACTTCCAGCTGTAAACGGTGCAATGGTTCCAAAAATGTTCCCAACACTGTTCATTACAGTTGCCTGTGGTGCTTGTTCAGGCTTCCACTCATTGATTGCTTCTGGTACATCTTCAAAACAGCTTGATAACGAAAAGAACGCAAAGGCTATCGGTTATGGTTCAATGCTTATCGAATCTGCACTTGGTATCATTTCTTTGATCGCTGTTGGTATGGTTGCTTCTAAATTCCTTAAAGCTGATGCAAACGGAATCTGGTCATTCTCTGGTTCACCAGCAACTGCATTTGGTTCTGGTATTGCTTTGATGTTTGGACCTGAAGGTTCTTCTATTAACAGCACAATTGCTGCTCTCCTTACACTTGCTGTTTCTGTATTTGCTTTGACATCACTTGACTCAGCTACTCGTTTGAGCCGTTTCATGTTCTCTGAACTCTTCCTTACAGAAGATGAAGCAACATGGAAAGATGCTAAAAACCCTGTTCGCAAAGTACTTGCAAACCCACTCTTCGGTACAGCTTTGATGGTTGTAGTCGGTTGTATCCTTGGTGGTCTTAAACTTTCTGCAATCTGGGCTCTCTTCGGTTCTGCTAACCAGCTCCTTGCCGGTATTGCTCTTCTTGCTGTTGCTGCATGGCTCGGTGAAGTTGGAAAGAACAACAAAATGTTCTTTATTCCAATGGTATTCATGCTTGCTGCTACACTTACACAGCTTGTTAAGACAGTTATTGCACAGGCTAAGATCGTTTGTGGTGACGGTGCTGTATGGGGCAACTGGTTCCAGCTTATCTTCGCTGCAGCTATGGCTGTTTTGGCTGTAATCCTTGTTATCGAAGGTGTTAAGACTTTCGTTAAGCAGGCTAAAAAATAATTCAAATTAAAATAACTTTATTTTGAGTTTGAGGCTGTCCTTTCCTTGTGAAGGGGCAGCTTTTTTTTTATAAATCAAGATAATCTGTTAAATTACATATTTTATGGTAGTCAAATAAAATGT
>JAGHUJ010000046.1 GCA_018064905.1 Candidatus Treponema equifaecale | reverse complement strand
TTTCCAATCTCCAGAATCAAACTCTGAATACTCTGGACCTATTTCATTGCCTTCAATCAATTGAAGTTGATTGTCTTCTAAATAAAACACTAGGCTAAGTTCGTGGGTAAAATGCAGAATTCCTTTTTGATATGAGGCATCCAGTTCAACCACAAATAAATCATTTCTATACAAAGCATCTTTGTACTTATACCAGTCTTCTTTTGTTATTCTAGAAAGTGAAATAATATTTGCCATATAAAAAAAAATATTATTTCTTCAATTCAATTATTCAAGGATCGTCGATCGTATAGAATTTTAATCTAAGCTCTAATAAAATCAAGATGGCGAGAGTCCATTCGGTGAGATTACTGTCACCCTCGCATAAAAACTTTTATGATGTACTCGAGAACAACTTTAGTCCTTATATTTTATGGCAACACCTTTCAATCCATATTGTTCATCAACAAAATAAAACATATTTCCAACTGGGATACCAACATTCTCTTTCCCAGCTTTTCCTAATATAATTATTGCATCTGCTCCTAGTTCCCTTGCCTTACGTTTTAACTCTTTTAGGCACCAGTCGTCATTTGTATCCAAGCAAGAAATCATTGCTATCTCAATATATTTCTGTTCTGGCTTATTCGATACATAAACATCAATTTCTGCATCAAAAGACTTTGGGGGATAAGAATCATTTATCAATGTTGATTGAGCCTTTCCCATTAAAAATCCATTACTTTGACAACCTGTAACAAACATGCAAACAAATAGCAAAACTAAAAAACATTTCATTATAAAATTATACAACCCCACTAAAAAATTGGAAATTTGTTTGATAATTTTTCATTCTATTTCATGCGTATTTTTTGAAAACAATCATAACAATAAGGTTTAAAAGGATTATTCGGAATCATATTTCCACACCCTTTACACTTTACCCTTAAATAGTTGTTTTTTTCTTCATCTGAAAGATTTTTATAACATGTAATACACAAAGGCTTATAAGGATTAGGTTCTATCCCTGCTCCACATTTTTTACATTTAGAAATAGATACAACAGCATCCTTATTAATAAAACCTCTCGCTTCATCATAACAATCAGGACATAAAGTTTTTCCAGGAGTGTTTGGTAATGTACATTTACATTTTTCACATTGCATAAAAGGTTTCCCAAAATCCAAAGGTTTATCATTCATATCTAATCCAAACCCACAATCTCTTCTCATGACAATTTTCATTTTATTAATCTCATCTGAATCATCTGTCAAAAATGCAAACTCCAAATTGTCAACAGATGATTCTGTAAAATTTAATGAACTTATTATCATTTCATTCTCATTAAGAATAGCTTTACCATGTAAATCAATTATTCCTGTCAATAAAATTGATGGGTTAAATCTTAAACTCGCAAATTGCTCAGCTTTCTCAAAACGATAAAAAACCCAGAATTTTACACCTCTCTTTATTGCATTCATAATTGCATCTTCAATTTCTGGAATTGTTTTATAGTATGGAGTGCAAATAATACAATAATTTGTTGCATGATTTATTATATCTATATAACTCAAAATAATATCTTGAACAGTTACTAATAAACCTTTTGACATAACATCTCCTATAGTTGATATTATAACACATATATGCTTACCTTTTCTTTTTTTTCTTCCTTTGAACAATCCATAAATATCTTCTATAATTAACAAAGAATTTTGGAGACTTTAAAATGGCGAAACAGTTTTTTCAGAAGGTCGGCTCCACAAGAATCATTCCAATTTCATTTAAAATTCTTACGATTTTTGTCAGCCTTTTACTGCTTTCAAATTTTGCGACCAATTTTGTAAACCTTCACCTTTCAAGAAAACAGCTCATAGATTTAAACAACGAAGTAATGGTGAGCCAGCTTAAGGACATTTATTCAGCTGCAGGAAACCAGTACCAGATATTCACCTTCACAAACAACCGGGAGGCTTCAATTTCAGCCATAAAAGCCACAGCCCGCCGAAACTTTGACCAACCCTTCAGCTCAGCACTGGCCTTTGACAAAGATGGAAAAATTCTCTTCTGCACTGTGAACAATGAATCCCGGGAATTTCAGAAGCTTATTGAAAAAAAATCAAAGGAAACAAATCCTGAAAAAATCGAAGAACTGAACTCAAAAATTGCATCATATCTTTCAGATGATCTTCAGAACTTTACAGATTCACAAGCATTGCAGACTATGAATGAGATTCTGGCCACAGGACAGACCGACGGTTCAATTAATTTTCAGACAGGACTTGGACAATATTTTGGCGTGTATAAGTTTCAGGAGGAATGGAACAGCTACTTTGTGCGGGCAGAGCTTCGCGCTGACACAATGAAGAGCAATGTAATCCTCCTGGGAATCGTTTCAATAATCATTTTTGTAATGGTTGTAGGATTTCTTGTGGCAGGTCTTTTCATGTTCAAGAAAATTCTTTCCAGCGTGAACAAAATTACCGGAAGCCTCTACGAAATGCAGAACAACCAGAAGCTTTCAACCATCGACCTTTCTGAATCTCCAAATGACGATGTAACCTATCTTGCAGCCAGCTTCAATGCCCTTTCATCTACAATCAACAACCTTCTGGGAATTTTTCAGAAATTTGCCTCAAAGGACGTTGTTGCAAAGGCCTACAATGAGCATGAAATTCGTCTTGAAGGCAGCCAGCAGAATCTGGTCATGCTTTTTTCGGACATTAAATCCTTCACCTACAGAACCGAAACTCTCGGAAATGACATCATCGACCTTCTGAACGTGCACTATGACAAGGTAATCCACGCAGTACATGAAGAAAAAGGTGTAATCGGTTCAATTATCGGAGACGCAATTCTGGCAATTTACGGAACTCAGCAGACTCAGAACAAATCTCTGGATTCTCTTGAAGCTGCCTGGAAAATTACTGCTGTAACTGCGAACCTTCGACAAAAAATGGTACTCAGAAGAGCAGAAATTGAAAAATCAAGAAGCCTTACCGAAGCCGAAGAAAGAATCTATCAGGCCGTGCTCATTGACATTGGAGTTGGAATTGACGGCGGAAACGTTTTCTACGGAAACATAGGTTCAGATGAACACATGACCAACACTGTAATCGGAGACAACGTAAACTCTGCCAGCCGCCTTGAAGGCCTCACCAGAATCTACCATCTTCCTGTAATCGTTTCAGGCTACATCAAAGATGAAATTGAAAATTCAGGAATCACAAGCTACAAATTCTACGAAATCGACACGGTTCAGGTAAAGGGCAAAACTGAAGGAAAGAAAATCTATTTCCCAATGCCGCTTGAACCAAAATCAGAGGCAGCTGAACCAAATTCAGCGGTGGTTGATCCGAATTCAGCGGTGGTTGAGCCAAATTTTGCGGTGGTTGAGCCAGTCGAAACCACCTTCACATCAGAAAATTTTGAAACCTACTCAACTGCCCTTCAAGCATACTATCAGGGAGACTGGTCTACGGCCCGCAAAGAATTCAAAAAATGCGGAATTGAAGCAGCGGAAGTTTTCCTTGAACGAATGGGAAACAAGAGTGCACCTGAAAACTGGAGCGGAATATGGACAATGCAGACAAAATAGATTTTACCCACAAGGAAGTTGCCCTTTTTCTTGGGGACGATTTAAAACAGCAGAACCAAAAGGAACCCAAACAGTACAATCTTGAAGAAGAATATGCAAAAACTCCAAAGAATACTCAGAAAAAAGTATGGCTGCTTCTGGCCCTTTGTTTTTTTGTGGTTGGAGCGGGCACTATTCTTACAACAGCACTGGTTTCAAATTCCAATCAGAAAATCGCAGTTAAAATTGATACCTTCAATGACCTGAACCTGCGCTCGCTGCTGAATATGGTGGGCCGTTCACAGTCTTCTTACGACAATGCAGTGCGGCAGAAAGAAAATCTTGAAATTGAACTGAAAGATTCTCTGGAACAGGCTCTTCAGAAAAGGGACAACGATTTGTTCACATTGAAGTCTGTAGCCAGCGTTTCCACAAAGGATTCAATTCAGGCCCGACAGGAAAAAATTCAGGAAAACTACGAGGAAGCAGTAAAAAAAGCCCACGCTGAATTTGATCCCCAGATAGAAAATATAATAGAAGAAATCAAACGTTTTGAAGGCCAGATCAACGGATACGATGCAGGAATGCTTTCAAAAGCAAGAGAAGCTGAAAGCTCAATCGACTCTCAGAAACAGCTTCACGACATGGAAATGAAAAGTCAGGCCAGTAACTTCACAAAAAAAATAAAGGAACTCCGTGTAGAGCTTATCAATCAGCAGATAAAGGCGAATGAGGAGCAGCGGGCAGCCGTAGAAGAGGTTCGGCAGATTTATCAGGCCAAAATTGACCAGCTGGATCCAAAAGCCCGTGAACAAAGTTCAGATCAGGACAAAATCATTCTGGGAATCGGAATTGAAAACAGCGCTTCCAGCACAACTCTATGGAATTCGGTGGATGAGCTCAATTTTATAGAAGAAAATTTCACTTCAACCTCAAAGGCTCCTTCTGAAAATTTCACAAATGCCCTCAGCAAATCCCAGAAGAACCTTCAGAACCTTAAGACCATTGCAATGCGATTCAAGCCGATTCCAATGGAAAATTCAATCAAGGACTATGTTCCGGCCATGCTTCGTCATTCATATCAGATTGCAAATGATATGGCAGAAGGTCAGCAGAAAATGCAGGCAGAAATCGACAAGCTTCAGCAGGAAGTGGATTTTCAGAACAGTTTTCTAGAACATTTTGTGACTCAGCTTGGTTGTGACGGCGTCATTTTGAATTCAGCAGATGAAGGAAAAATGAAAATTTACATTTCAGAAGCAAAACGAAGCCTTTTTGAAAATGCACCGACTTTAAACGCTCAGATTACAACAAACACCAAAACTGAACTTACATTATTTATAGAAGGAAATGATTATTTTGCCGCAAAAAAAGCTGAAAGTGATGACGGGAAGAAAAAATCTGCCGCATACCAGATTCAGACCGGCGATAAAATCACCATAATTCTTCAGAAAAAATAGACACCCGGTACCCGCATAATTTTTTGTAAAATTCCGTTCTGTTTTTTCACTGGTTGAAAACTTCTACCTTTGGTTATAAAATAAGAATACTACGCTAACAAGGACGTTATAATGGAAACAGCTAATGCAACATTCACACCAGCAATGGTTCCAGTGAGAATAGGTATCGACGTTGGTTCAACTACAGTAAAAGTAGTTTGTCTTGATGAACATGACAAGATGCTTTATGGAGACTATCAGCGACACAGAGCGGACATCCGAAACACAATCATTACGGTTGTTACAAAAGCTCTTGAAGAAGTTGAAAAACAGCTCCCCCTTGGTGCACAGCATACTGTTTCTGCAAAGGTAACTGGTTCAGGTGGTCTTTCTGTATCACAGTGGCTCAACATTCCATTTATTCAGGAAGTTGTAGCTGCAACCACAGCCGTTAAAAAGCTTATTCCTCAGACTGACGTAGTAATTGAACTTGGTGGTGAAGATGCCAAGATTACATATTTTACAGGTGGCGTTGAGCAGCGCATGAACGGTACTTGTGTGCCGGTGGTACAGGTGCTTTCATTGACCAGATGGCTGCCCTTCTTGAAACTGACGCACCTGGACTTAATGAGCTGGCAAAAGGCTGTCAGCAGATTTATCCTATTGCAGCACGATGTGGTGTATTTGCAAAAACAGACGTTCAGCCTTTGATTAACGAAGGTGCCCGCCGTGAAGACATTGCCGCTTCAATTTTCCAGGCTGTTGTAAACCAGACAATTTCTGGTCTTGCCTGTGGTAAACCAATCCGCGGTAACGTTGCATTCCTTGGTGGTCCACTTCACTTCCTTGACCAGCTTAGAGTTCGCTTCATTGAAACACTTAAACTCAAGGACGAAGAAATCATCGTTCCTGAAGACTCACAGCTTTTTGTTGCCGCTGGTTCAGCTTTCTCTGCAGAAAAAATCTACAAGCCATTAAGTGCAGACATGCCAAAGGCTTTCCCAACAATTAAAGAATTCAAAGAAAACCTCAAGAATCTTGACGGTGCAGAATTGAATGAAGTTCAGCGTCTGGATCCGCTCTTTGTGGACGAAGACGACCTTCAGCAGTTCCGGGACAGACACGCAAAGGACAAGGCAAAGCGAGCTGAACTTAGTTCCGCTTCTGGTCCATTGTTCCTGGGTCTGGATGCTGGTTCTACAACAACTAAGGCTGTTCTTGTAAACAAAAATGGTGAAATCCTCTGGGATTTCTACGATGTTAACGCCGGAAATCCTGTTGACCTTGCTGTACGAGTTCTCAAAGACTTGTATAAAATTCTTCCAAAAGACTGCTACATTGCCCGCGCCGTTTCTACAGGTTACGGTGAAGCATTGTTCCAGGCTGCCCTTGGTGTTGATGCAGGTGAAGTTGAAACAATCACCCATTACCGTGCAGCAGAATTCTTTGTTCCTGGCGTAGAATTCCTTCTTGATATTGGTGGTCAGGACTCGAAGTGTCTCCGCATGAAGGACGGAGCTATTACTTCAATCCAGCTTAATGAGGCTTGTTCTGCCGGTTGTGGTTCATTCCTTGCAAACTTCGCAAACTCAATGAACCTGGACATTAAAGAATTCTCAAAAAAGGCTCTTCTTGCCAAAAAACCTGTAGACCTTGGTTCACGCTGTACAGTATTCATGAACAGCCGCGTAAAACAGGCTCAGAAAGAAGGTGCTACAATCGCAGATATTTCTGCCGGTCTTTCATACTCAGTAATCAAGAACGCATTGTTCAAAGTAATCAAACTCCGCCGTGCTTCAGAAATCGGTACAAAGGTTGTTGTACAGGGCGGAACATTCTACAACGATGCAGTTCTCCGTGCATTTGAAAAAATTTCAGGAGTTTCAGTATTCCGTCCTGATGTTGCAGGTTTGATGGGTGCCTACGGTTCAGCATTAATCGCTTATGACCAGTGGTGCGATCTTACAGCTCCAAAACCAGGTCAGGAAGCAGGCTGGGTTCCTCCAAAGATTGTTTCAAACATTGCAACTCCAGAACAGCTTGAATCATTCAAGGTTTCTTTGGATTTGACCCGTTGTGGCGGATGTCAGAACAACTGTCTCCTTACAATCAACACATTCACAACAAACGGAACACAGCGACAGTTCATTACAGGTAACCGCTGTGAAAAGGGACTGGAAAGACACGCTTCAAAGGCTGTAGACGCTTCAAACAAGGCAAACACAGGCGTTGAAGATACTGGTGCAGAACTTCCAAACCTCTTCGACTGGAAATACAAGAGACTCTTCAATCACTACATTCCACTTCGTCCAGAAGATGCTCCAATGGGCAGCGTAGGTATTCCACGAGTTCTCAACATGTACGAAAACTATCCTTTGTGGTTCACAACCTTCACAAAGCTTGGTTTCCAGGTAAAAATCAGTCCTCGTTCAAGCAGAATGATTTACGAGCGCGGTATCGATTCAATTCCATCTGAGTCAGTTTGTTACCCTGCAAAAATTTCTCATGGACACATGGAATCCCTTCTTAAAATGGGATGTAAGTTCATTTTCTATCCATGTATTCCTTATGAAAAAATTGAAGACAAGGGTGCAGGAAACCATTACAACTGTCCTGTAGTTACATCATATCCAGAAGTTCTCAAACACAACCTGGACACAATCGAAGAAGCAAAAGACCTTCTCTTTATGAATCCGTTCCTTCCAATTTACGACTTGCCTCGCCTCCGTGAACGCGTTTATGAAGAATTGCACAAGCATTTCCCTCAGCTCACACAGCAGCAGGTATTTGATGCAGTTGATGAAGGTTGGAAAGAGCAGGAACAGTTCAAGCTGGATACTCAGAGAGCAGCAGAAGAAGCACTTGAACAGCTGGTTGTAACAGGTGGAAGCGGTATTGTTCTTGCAGGCCGTCCATATCACCTTGACCCGGAAATCAACCACGGTATTCCAGAAATGATTCACGGTCTTGGACTTGCGGTATTTACAGAAGATTCAGTGGCTC
This sequence comes from Candidatus Treponema equifaecale, assembly GCA_018064905.1. Classification (GTDB taxonomy): domain Bacteria; phylum Spirochaetota; class Spirochaetia; order Treponematales; family Treponemataceae; genus Treponema_D; species Treponema_D equifaecale. The sequence continues at coordinate 40,271 of JAGHUJ010000046.1, read as the reverse complement.
ACCTTGGTTCAATTGAACGACCATTGAGAATCATTGACCAGTGGACTTACCACAACAGACTTTACCGTGCAGCAAATTTCGTTGCAGGAATGCCAAACCTTGAAATCGTTCAGCTCACATCATTTGGTTGTGGTCTTGATGCCGTAACTGCAGATCAGGTTGACGAAATCATGAAGGCAAAGAGCAGAATGTATACTCTCATCAAGATTGATGAAGGTTCAAATCTTGGTGCAGTTCGTATCCGTATTCGTTCCCTCATTGCAGCTGTTAAGGCTCGTCAGAGAAACCGCAAGAAGGTTGAAGTAAAATCTTCAGCTTACCAGCGCGTAGTATTCACTGAAGAAATGAAGGAGCAGAAGTATACAATCATCGCTCCACAGATGTCTCCAATCCACTTCAGACTTTTGCAGAAGGCATTCAACTATTCCGGCTACAATTTTGTAATCCTTGATGCAGTTGATCCAAAGGCTGTTGATGTTGGTCTTAAATATGTAAACAATGATGCATGTTATCCTTCAATTCTCGTTGCAGGTCAGATGATCCATGCACTTGAATCTGGAAAATATGACTTGAACAAAACAGCACTTCTCATCACTCAGACTGGTGGTGGCTGTCGTGCAACAAACTACATTGGATTTATCCGCCGTGCCTTGAACGATGCAGGCTGGGGACACATTCCAGTAATTTCCATGAATGCCGTTGGCCTTGAAAAGAATCCAGGCTTTACATATTCGTTCCCACTGGTTGTGCGTGCACTCCGTTCTGTATTTATTGGTGACCTTTTGATGCGCGTTCTCTACAGAGTTCGTCCTTATGAAGCAGAACCAGGCTCAGCAAATGCACTTTACGAAAAATGGAATGCAAAGGCTGAAGAAGTCCTCAAGTCACTTTCTCCATTCAAGTACAGAAAGCTTATCCGCGGAATCATCCGTGAATTTGACAAGCTTCCAATTCTTCCAGTTAAAAAGCCAAGAGTTGGTGTTGTTGGTGAAATTCTTGTTAAATTCCACCCAACTGCAAACAACGACATGGTAAACGTAATTGAAAAAGAAGGCGCAGAATGTGTAATGCCAGATTTGATGGACTTCATTTACTACACAATGAGTGACGGTGTATTCCGCCACCGTGAACTTGCCTTCCCTAAAGCTGAAGAAAGAAACGGAAAACTCATCATTAAAGTTCTGGACTTCATGCGCGGTTACATCATCAAGAGACTCAAGAAGAGTCGAAGATTTGATACTCCAACTTCAATCTGGAAAATGATGGACAGCGTTGACGGAATCGTACAGACTGGTAACATTTCCGGTGAAGGCTGGTTCCTTACAGCTGAAATGGTAGAACTGATTCACTCAGGTGCTCCAAGCATTGCCTGTGTACAGCCATTTGCATGTCTTCCAAACCACATCACTGGTAAGGGTATGATTAAGGAATTGAGAAGAAGATTCCCAGAGTCAAACATCAGTGCAATTGACTACGACCCAGGTGCATCAGAAGTAAACCAGCTTAACAGACTTAAGCTCTTGCTTTCAAACGCACCAATCGGCAAAAACCCAGACGAAATGAAAAACGGCAAAATCTGGACAAAGAAAGGCCCAGTTGAACCAATAATTCAGTACGCGTCAGGTGGCAGTCAGTTCGTGGACAATGATCCAATTGATGCAAATGTAGTTCCAGCAACTACAGCAAATTAAAACAAAAGGGGTGCACTTTTGAAGTGTGCCCCTTATTTTATTTAGAGTGTTTCCCCAAAAAATTGTATTGTTGCGCCGATTGAGCCTGTCGAAATTAAGCAGCAACAACTAAATCTGTGTTGGATTACAGAATGTGGGGTGAAATTACGGCTTAATTTCAATTTATTTTTCGAATTAAGCGGTAAATTTTTATAGTGAAAAACGAGCATAATAACACGCAATTTTTAGGAGATAGCAATAAAAAAGGTTTGATTACACAGCCATAACTAATAGATTTTCACACTTTTGGCTATGCAACCTTGTTTTGCTTTTTAACCGACTTTTACCGATTTGTTAATACGGTTAAAACGGTTAAAGAAATGGGCATTTATAATTATGCTTTGAAAATTCTTTTTTGAATTCTTTCCAACCTTTACTATGCAAGGAAATCTTATTGTATTAGGATAGATGTAAAATCACAGGCAGGAAAATTATGAAAAATCTGAAGAAAATTGCTGTTGTTTCATTTGCGTTGATTCTGATTGGATTCAATCTTTTTTATGTTTTAAATTCAATTCAAAAATCAAATGAACCTGACTGTCAGTACACTTTGTACATTGGAACAAACGACAAGGACACATATAAACCTGAAATTTCTTACGATGATGCTGTAAAGCTGGTCGCAGAAATCTGTTCGGAGCACCTTGAAGGCTACACAATTTTTGACGCAGACGGTTACTGGACTGATGAGTCTGGAACACCTGTTTCTGAACGAACCATAGTCTGCAAAATCATCAATTCGGATTCTGAAGCCGTACAGAAAATAATCGACAAGGTTCTGGTAAAATTAAATCAGAGCTCAGTTCTCGTTGAAAAAAGCATGGTGAACATTTCCTTTGTTTCAAGAGACAAATCCCTTTAAATTTGCAAAAGGGCCAACACACAACAAAAGCAGTGCGAGCCCCCTTCCAATTGCGCATTACGCATTTCGAATTGCTAATTATTTTCTAGCCACCACAACCATTGTTCTTGCGTTCTGATTGTATGGACTAAAATCAAAGTCTCCGTAAATTTCCACGGACTTAAAGCCGATTCCCAGCATTATTCTCTTTAATTCTACGGCACTGTACAGTCTTTGAACGAATTCGTGCTCGATTCTTTCACCGGTTTCGTTATCGATTAAAATCCATCTTGAACGAAGTCCTTCCCAGGCACCCACTACTCCAAAATCTGTGAGGACTGTTTTTCCGGCTCGTTCAAACCATTCACCTTCCGTAAAATCCTTGATTGCAATTTCCCGGCTCAAATTTTCCAGAATGAAGAATCCGCCTTCCTTAACTGAATCGTAAATGCTCTTTAAAATCTGTACGTCTTCTTCCATTGTGTCGCAGTAACCGAAGGAAGTGTACAAGTTGATGGCACAGTCATATTTTGTTTCTGTCTTGAAGGTTCTCAAATCTGCCCGAATCAGTTCAAGATCAACGCCTTCATCTGTGGCGCTTTCTGCTGCTGCATCCAGTTCGGACTGAATCAAATCTACACCGGTTACATCAAGGCCAAGCAAAGCCAGTTCAACCGAAATTCTTCCAGGTCCACAGCCTGCATCCAGAATTTTTGCACCTTTTGAAAGGCCTGCAATTCTGCAGACGTGTTCAGCAACATTTGGAGCTTCTGCCCAGCGCGCCGCATCAAACATAATTGGTCCATAATTGTTCCAGAATTCTTCTTTTTCAAACCACTGTGTCTCAGCCATAACAAACTCCATTTTTTTCAATTGTTAAAAATCCGTTCCACAGCGGGTCCCAGCGACGGTAAAAAAATCAAGGTATCCCCCAGCATCCACTACGCAATCGCTTCGCTCTGCTTCGTTGCTGGTTCCCCCTTAATATTTTTCCCTGCGTCCCACTGTTCCACGGCTTTTTATCATTACAAAATACAATTTCTTTTCCATACCATTATATCACAGGTCGCAAAAATACAAAACTTATTCGGCATTTGACAAATGAAAAATATGGTATTACACTTGAATTTAATGAACGTTTTATTTGGTATTTCGGCTTCTAATGGTATTGGAATCGGCAAGGCATTTGTTGTGCCTGAGTCTGAAAAGCGTGTAATTCCTTCTAATTTTATTAAACCAGAAGAGCATCCGAAACAGCTTGAACGGTTTGAAAAATCCCTGGCAACTGTCACTGCTCAGATTGCCGCTCAGCTTGATGCTGTAAAGGGAGACAAGGTTCAATCTGAAATTTTTGAAACTTATTTTCTCATGCTCAACGATCCTGAATTTCTTAAGGATGTGCGGACTTCTTTTGAAAATTCAAATAGAACAATCGAATATATCCTGAATCAGAAGACAGAAGATTATGCGGACAAGCTTCGTTCCAGCGGAAATGAATATCTTGCAGAACGAGCTCAGGACATCTGCGACATTTTTGGCCGTGTTCTTGATGATCTTCTTGATTTTCATCCCTTCAATATCGAAAACGTTCCTGACGGTGCTGTAATTGTTGCAAAAACAATGAATCCAAGCGACACAATCATCCTTTCAAAGAGACAGATTGCAGGTCTTGCACTTATTGAAGGCGGCGTTTCTTCACACGTTGGCATTCTTGCCAGAAACTATGGAATTCCTGCAGTATTCGCATTGGAAAACATCACTTCTGAAATTCAGAATGAATCCACAATCATTGTTGACGGCGATTCTGGTGAAGTAATCGACAATCCAGACGAGCTCACAATTGATGAATACCGAAAAAAAATCGAGACTGCCAGAGAACATTCTGAAAAGCTTAAATTCTTCAGAGACCAGCCTGCAAAAACTGAGGACGGGGAACTGTTCAAACTTTATGCAAACATCGGTACAGTTGAGGAAGCCAGAATTGCAATGGAAGAAGGTGCTGACGGAATCGGTCTGTTCAGAACTGAATTCCTTTTTATGAGCGAAACCAACAGCAATATTGGTCCTGCCCATGCTTCTGGTGCTGCATTCAGCGAAGAAAGCCAGTTCAACGCATATAAAACTGTTCTTCAGACAATGCAGGGCAAACCTGTCACAATCCGAACATTGGATGCAGGCGGCGACAAGCTCATTAATTCTTCAGAAATCCGCAACGCTTCTGATGAAAAAAATCCTCTTATGGGACTTCGTGCAATTCGTCTCAGTCTTGCAAACCCTCAGCAGCTTAAGACTCAGTTCCGTGCCCTTTACAGAGCCAGCGTTTACGGAAATCTTAAGATCATGCTTCCACTTGTTACCAGTATTGAGCAGGTTAAGCAGGCTCTCAAAATCGCAGAAAAGGTTCGTGAAGAACTTAAATCTGAGGGAATTGAATTCAATGAAAAGGTTCCTATCGGTGTTATGATTGAAACTGCCGCTGCCGCAATGACTGCTGACTGCTTTGCTAAAATTTCAGACTTCTTCTCAATCGGTACAAACGACCTTACTCAGTATACAATCGGTGTTGACCGTGAAAATTCTGCTGTTTCTGAACTTTACAACGAGTTCCATCTTGCTGTTCTCCGTCTGATCCAAAAGACAATTACAGAAGCTGAAAAGGCAAAAATTGACCTTTCCGTTTGTGGTGAAATGGCAAGCCGAAGAGACAGCGTGCTTGTGCTTGCAGGAATGGGTGTACGAAACTTAAGTATGAGTCCAAAGCTGATTACACAGGTAAAGGAAATTCTTTCTAAAATCAGTGTGCCGGAGCTTAAGGCAATTTCTTCAAAAAAACTGAACGATCTGTAGTATTTTCAAAGAGCAATTTAATTACAATTGGAATTTATTTTAAGCTTAAAAAAAAGCGGGGTCCAGCTGCGTCCCACTTTTTTTTTGGAATTAATTCAGCTTTTCACTCATAATTAATTTGCTTTTCTACTTTTCCCCTACCCCCTATAAAAATTTTCCAATTTCCAATAAAATATTCTCTATGGCTAAAAACAAAAAAGCAAAACCTGACTTTTCTAAACCAAAACCAAAAAAGGATCAGGAATATGAAAGCATCATTTCTCAAGGGGAGGCCGAAGCTGAAGAAAGAGCTATGGCTGAACTCAATGCATTCAGAGCTTCTGTTGGAGACTTGCCTCAGGATGCTGATGATGACTGGTCAATCAATGACACAAAAGATGAAGAAATTGCAGATGAAGCCGCTGACAGTGAAATCAAAAATTCAGGCTTCGACAAGCACAAGCATTACATAAATCTTCCGCTGGTAGTAATTGCCGGGCGTCCAAATGTTGGTAAATCTACACTCTTCAACCGTTTTATGCGAAGAAGACTTGCTATTGTTGATCCAACCCCTGGCGTTACCCGAGATCCAGTTGAAGCTCAGGCATTCATTGCTGGAAAACCTGTTCACCTTGTGGATACAGGTGGATATAAACTTGACCGGGACCTTAAGAGCCGTGAATCTGAAATGGACGAACTTGTTGTTGAAAAGACCATTCAGATGCTGGAAAAAGCTGACAAGATTCTTCTTCTCCTTGAAGCTGGCGTAATCACTGGTGAGGACGAGGAATTCATTCACCTTTTGCGTCCACACTGGAACAAACTCATTGTTGCTGTAAACAAATGCGAGGGCGGCAGAGGCGAGGACGTTGCATGGAACTATCTTCAGTACGGTTTTAAGGAACTGCTCTTTATTTCTGCTGACCACGGCGACCACATTACTGATCTTGCCCACAAAATCAACGAAGGTCTGGATTTCAGCAAGGTTCAGGAAGGTGAAGAAAAGGACATTCCAATCAGAATCGCAATTCTTGGAAAACCTAACACTGGAAAATCGACTCTTTCAAACCGCCTTACCCACTCTGAAAATTCCATCGTTTCTGACTATGCCGGCACAACCCGCGATGTTGTTGAAGGAAGCTTTGCTTACGGTGGCAGATATTTTGAGATTATGGACACAGCAGGTATTCGCCGCAAAAAGAAGGTTCACGAAAATGTTGAATATTATTCTGTAAACCGTGCCATTAAAACTCTGGACAAGTGCGACGTTGTTTTCCTTATGATAGATGCTCAGGAAGGGCTGGCTGAACAGGACAAAAAAATCTGTTCTCTTGCCTACGAACGGGGTCGTGGAATAATCTTTATTCTGAACAAATGGGACACTCAGGACCAGAGCCGAAAAACTCTCCGCAACACTGTTGATTATATCAAAGCTATGTTCGGTCATATGAACTGGGCGCCGATTCTTCCTCTTTCCGCACTTAACGGTGAAGGAATCAAGGATCTTCTGAACAAGACAATTGAAATTTACGGACAGCTCACTCATAAAGTTGATACAAGTGCTTTGAACAAGGCTCTGGGAGACTGGCTCTTCCATTATCCGCCTCCAGCAAGCAAGGCTATCCATTTTAAGATCCGCTACATGACTCAGACCAGCGCAAATCCTGTTTCATTCAGAATTTTCTGCACCAGTCCCGACAATGTTCCGGAAAGCTATGTCACTTATCTCAAAAACTCAATCCGAAAGGATCTGGGCTTTGATCAGATTCCAGTTGAGCTGAACTTAAAGGCCAGCCGAAAACGCTGGGAAAACAGATTTGACGACTGATGCAGCGGCTTTTGTGAACAACTTTTATAGGATATTTTTGTGACATACACAATCGGTGAGGTTGAAGAACTCTCTGGCGTAAAATCAAACATTCTCCGCTATTGGGAAACTGTAATTCCCGGATTTGCTCCACGCAAGGATATTGGTGGCAGACGAGTATACACTGAAAGAGACTTTGAAACCGTTCTCCGATTGAAGCACCTGATTTACGACAAAAAATTCACAATTGAAGGTGCCAGAAACGAAATTCTTCATCAGTCCGAGCAATATGAAAAAAATGCAGACACAATGAACACAATCCGCCAGCTCAGAACTGAACTTACCCAGCTTTATATGCTCGTAAGAAAATACCGCTGAAAAAATGAGGACTCTTTTATGAAACCAGTTAAGACAGAAGAAAAAAAAGCATCAGGAAATTTCAGAAAAAATGCTCCTCGCAGGCAAAAGGCTGTTTCAATCAGAAGAGAACTTTTTGACGAAAAGGCTGTTCCAGCAGAAAGCCAGAAAATTCTGCAGAATTTCGACGACATTGTTGCTGATGTTCGGGGATTGAGCGGCAAACAGAAGGTGGGGCTTTACGGAGCCATAAAAAATCTTTCACATCAGCTCACGGATGAGCGCGGCAACAGAAGAATCGGATACATGAACGACGCAGGCTTTATCAGCGCGTATATAAGCTACTTCATGTGGTGGAATCTGGTCAGACTTACCCGGCTTTTCTCAAATCTGCCAAAATCTGCCTTTGAACTTGAAGACGGTTCTGTTGCGCTGGACATTGGTTCCGGCCCCCTTACAGTTCCAATCGCATTATGGCTGGCTCGTCCAGAATTAAGATCAAAAAAAATCACCTGGTACTGCATGGACTTAAGCCAGACCGCACTCTCTGCCGGAGAAGATTTGTATCTTTCCATCGCTGCAAAAACAATAGCTGCAGGAAAGGAATCTTCAGAAGCAAACCAGAACAATGAAGATTTACAAAACGAAAATTCCATCAACACCTGGAGAATAATTCGTGTAAAAGGCCCATTGGGAACTTCAATCAAAGAAAAGGCTGATCTTGTCACCTGCGGAAACGTATTCAACGAAATTGTTCAGAGAAACGAAATGCCTACAGATTTTTTGGCAAAGAAATATTCCGGCGACCTGATTTCCTACATGGAAAAAGAAACTGAAAAAAAACAGACCCTGCTTTTGATTGAGCCGGGTGATCCACATTCAGCACGTTTTGTCTCACTTATGCGCGATGCATTTATCCGCCGTGACTTTATTCCGGTTGCGCCTTGCACACATACTGCAGAATGTCCTATGGCTGGACGAACCCATGGAAAAGCAGTGAACAGCTACGGAAAGAACGCAAAATGGTGCAACTTCGCCTTCAACACAGATTCTGCACCGGCAAAGCTTCTTAAACTTTCAGAAAAGGCAGGCTTGCCAAAGGAAAGGGCCGGATTAAGTTTCATTCTTGCACAAAAAGCCGCAGTTTCAAAAGAAAATCCTGCATCAAAACAGACTTCCGGTAAAACTAAGCAAAATCCAGAAGCTGAAAAGACCTTTATCAGAATTGCATCGGACTTTATCCGCCTTCCAGATTTGCACAAATCAGGTTACTATGCCTGCAGTCAGTTCGGAATGCTTCTTGCAATTGATGAAAGCCACGTTCAGCCAAAGAACGGTGAGCTGCTGCAAATAAAAACGCCGGAAAACCTGTCCGAAAGAGACAAGAAATCCGGCGCGCTTATTGTAAAAATTTAGGAATGTCATTTCGACCAAGCGGAGCGCATGGAGAAATCTGTCTTAATTGAAACAGTCCTCCCGACTCCGCTCAATCGACGCTACTTAAACAGCTTCTTTATTTCGCTTGCATAGATGTCATTGATCTTGAAGCGGGCAATTTCCTGCTTTGCAGAAAGTTCCTTTCCAACTTCAAACTCTTTTTCAAGCAGCGCAATCTTGTTGATTCGCTCATAAGACTTGAAGCCGTTCTTTGCATTGATTCTGGTTGCAACTTCAGTTTCAATCATATGCTGAACTTCAGGACTCTTTACCATTTCTGAGTAAGATTTGTATTCAAGCCCCGAATCCTTGCAGAATGCCTCTACTTCAACTTTTTCAGGCACAACCAAAGCTGCCAGATAACGCTGATCCTGACCAAGCACAACAGCAGTTCTGATGAATCTCGATTCCTGCATTTTCATTTCAATTGGAAGCGGCTCAACATTTTCACCACCAGTCTGAACAATTGTGTCCTTCATTCGTCCACGGAGACAAATTTCATTGTTCACAGTGAGAATCGCAATATCTCCAGTGTTGAACCAACCGTTGTCGTCAATTACTTTTGCTGTCATTTCCGGCTGCTTGTAATACCCCTGCATAACTGTAGGGCCTTTAAGCTCAAGAATACCTTTTTTGCATTTTCCAAGGTCTTTTCCAGTTTCAAAATCAACAACTCTTGCAGCAAGACCACGAATAGGTGCACCAACGTTTCCAAAAATCGGTTTTTTGAATGGACGAACCGAAACGATTGGTGAAGTTTCTGTAAGACCATAGCCTTCTACCAGATTAACACCGATTGCCCAGAAGAATTTATCTACAGCTGGAGGCAATGCACCACCACCAGAAACACCACCACGGAAATTCTTACCCAGCATTGCACGGATTTTTCTGAAAACCAGCACACCGCCCAGCAATTTAATCGGATAGCAGATAAGCCAAGGCAGAACATAGGCAGGCCACTGAAGCAAACGCAGATCCATCTTGAATCTTGAAGTCTTTGCAAAGAGAACTCTGTCCAATTTTGAGTGGAACAAAGCGATATTTGTAAAGAATTTGAACATTGTGTTCACGATTCCGCCAGCCTGTCGCATCTTGCGGTAAATTCCGTCATAAACAGCCTCAAATACACGAGGAACAGCAGGCAAAATCTGTGGGTTCAGGGTCTTAAGGTCAGCAAGAAGAACAGGACCAACAGGCTTTGAGTAACAGAGTGTGGCAGCCTGAGAGAAAACAACATATTCAACAGAGCGTTCAAAAGCGAGCCATACAGGAAGAACCATAAGTCCACGGTCACCAGGATTAAGCCAGATTCGCTCATCAATATCTTCAAGCTGGGAAATAAAGTTTCCGTGAGTGAGCATAACACCTTTTGGCATACCAGTTGTTCCGGACGTAAAGATAATTGTAGCAAGATCATCCCACTTGCCCTTCTCCATTTCTTCCTGAACTTTTGCAGGATTTTCCGAATTGTAGGCTTCACCCTTCTTTAAAACATCTTCAAAGCTCAAAAGCTCAACACCAGCCGACTTTGCAACCTCTTCATCCTTTGCACTTGGAGCTTCAATCACAATCAAAGTCTTTACCAGAGGAAGCTTTTCCTTAATTCCACAAACCTTTGCAATCTGTGAAGAATTTTCAACAATAACAGTCTTACATTCAGCAAAGGAAAGAATATATTCCAAGTCCCCGATAGTTGCATCACAACCGCGAGGCACATCAATTGCACCGATAGAAAGCAAACCGATATCAGCCTGCTGCCATTCCTTGCGGTTGTCCGAAATCAAACCAATATGGTCACCACGAACAACACCCACGCTGAGCAAGCCGCCGGCAAATTTCATGGAAATATCATAAGCTTCCTTGTATGTTGTAGGTTCAAAGTGTCCGTCATTAAAACGAGTCATCTGAAAAGCAACATCAGGATAAGTAGATGCCGTTTTTCTAAAAAGTCGAGGAAGAGTAGTTTCCATAAAAATCTCCTAGTCCACAAAAAATTACAAATGTGGTCCTTACATTATAAATCCAAAAAGTGTAAAAATCTATAAAAATAGAACAGGAAAATGAAGCTGAGAACAAAATAAGAAAAGGAACTTGACTGAAACAATCTAGACACTTGAAAATTGACCATTCTTGATATAAACTAATGAATGTTAGTTATTTTATTTTGAACTGACTGGGTGGGAATTACAAAAATGGCTAAAGCTGAAAAAATCACGCGGGAAAAAATCATTCTTGCGTTTCTTGAATCTTGCTTTGAAAAAAATGCCGGCGGAACTTCACTTTCAGATGTTGCCGGAAAACTGGGAATCAAAAAAGCTTCACTTTACAATCATTACGAAAGCCGCGACGCAATGCTGGAAGACTGTATCCGCTGGTGTGGCGACTATATGAAGCGCGCATATTTCATTCCAAGTGACATTGATTCAATCTCAAAGAAATATCCCGCAGAAACAGTAATGAAGGGAATCGTAAACCGCTGGTTCAAGCTCAACGAAAAGGAACCTTTATGTCAGGTTTACTCATTCATTGAGAGTGAAAAATATATTTCAACAGCCGCTGCGGAAGTTTCTTCAGAAAACCGTACGAAGCTTGTTACACAGACTTCAGTTGCCCTCAAAAGCCTTTCTGAAGCCGGAAAAATCGTTCAGCTGGACGAAAACGAAGCACAGTATCTTTCAGAAATGTTCGCTTCAATTGTGATGAACTTTCTTGACTCATATATCGTGAACAAGAAAATCACAATCCGCTCAAATCCTGAATCTGGTGAAGGCTCACTTTTTGCCGCTCCAAGCGATGAAAACAGCCTGAACAAAATCGACGAAATTGTAACTAATTTCTGCGGATTGCTAAAATAAGATTTAGGCCTTATAATTTAGTTGTGTCTACTTTATATATAATTGGAACGCCTATTGGTAATCTTGGTGACATCACCTTCCGCGCAGTTGAAACCTTCAAAAGTGTGGATGTGGTTGCCGCAGAAGATACAAGGCATACATTGCAGCTTCTTAATCATCTTGAAATCAAAAAGCCTTTGATTTCATGCCGTTCTCAAAACGAGGAATTTGCATCAGAAAAGATAATTAAGATGCTTGATGAAGGACAGACCGTGGCTTATGCCAGCGATGCAGGAACTCCGGGAATCAGTGATCCAGGGGCAATTCTGGCAGGATTGGCAAGAAAGGCTGGTCACAATGTTGTTCCAATTCCTGGTCCAAGCGCATTTGCCACATTGGTGAGCGTTGCAGGAGCAGGCGGCAAAACACTGGTATTTGAAGGATTTCTGTCACCTAAACCTGGCCGCAGAAGGTCACGTTTGAGAGAGCTTTTAGAAACTGGAGATGCAATAGTTTTGTATGAATCTCCATTCAGAATCGTTAAGCTTTTGACAGATATTGCCGATATTGATAGTGAAAGGCGTGTAGTGATTGGCAGGGAACTGACAAAGCTTCACGAAGAGATAGTCGAGGGGACTGCAGCAGAAATGCGCGATGATTTTTCTTCAAGAAACAAGGTCTTGGGAGAATTTGCAGTATTTATCTCAGGGAACAAATTTTCTTCAAAAAATTCAGAAGAAAATGAATAATTTTCTAAAGAAATTTTGAAGGAACGCCGATAATTTAAAGGTATAAAGGCAGGTTAGCTATGATGATTGGAAAAATTAACAACGTAACTCCTCTTGAGAATGTTCAGAAGACTAACAAGACAGCACCAAAAGAGAATGTTTACTCAACAGCTGATTCAGTAGATGTTTCTGACGAAGCAAAAGCAGCTTCAGAAGCTTATTTCTTGAACCAGGTTGCAGAAGAAACTCCAGATGTACGTTCAGATCTCATTGCTTCTATCAAAGAAAAGATTAAGGATCCTAACTACTTGAACCAGGCTGTAATCAGCTCAACAGCTGATCGTCTCCTGGCTAGCTACGGTCTCTAATCATCTTGAATAACGAAAGCAATATTCAATAAAAGAAGACGGAGTTTTTCCGTCTTTTTTTTTAAATTTTCAAAAAATTCTTAAAGGCAAAGTAAAATGGCAGATTTTTCATTCAAAGTTTCACCAAATATTGTTTTAGGCACATATGCCACAAGCAGAATCGGGGCTTCAGTTCTGAAATGGGGCGCAAGGTTCATGCTTATTGTGGATCCAATCCTTAAAGAAACAGGAATTGCAGAAAAAATCACAAAAGCATTGGATGATAAAAAGGTTGAATACTTTGTCTTTGACCAGCTTTCAGACGGAGCAGACACAGAAGTTCTTTCAAGAGCCATGGAGCTGGCAAAACAGTCACACATTCACGGTGTAATCGCCTGTGGTGGCGGAAAGTCAATCAGCGTGGCCAGAACCCTTTGCGCATATTACAACGACGCCCACACAATCTACGATTTGATTGACGGTGCCACACCAAACACTGCCCCACTTCCACTTATCTGCATTCCAACAACAATTCGTGATGCATTCTTGTTCACAGATACAATTCCTTTAATCGATGCAAGAACATCAACAATAAAGTTGCTTAAAGTTCAGAACGGACTTTGCAAGCTGGCGGTTTTTGATCCAAATCACATTTCCACTCTTTCAGAAAATCAGCTTGAATCAATGTCTCTGGAAACACTTTGTCTTGCAACTGAAGCCTATCTTTCACAGCGGGAAAATTTCTTCAGCGACATGATTGCAGAAAAAGCCGTTGAACTTTTGGGATATGCCCTGAACGGTTCGCCAACTCTCACAATCACAACACCAAAGGAAGAACTGCTCTGTCAGGGTGGATGCATGGCTTCACTGGCTGCGGCAACTTCTTCTGTTGGAATGGTTTCACTTCTTACAATGACAATCAGCGCAAGATACGGAATTTCACGCGCTTTGGTTTCTACAATTTTGTTCCCATACATGATTGAAGAATGCGCAAAATACAAGACTGCCCGACTTGCAAAGCTTGGACGAATTCTGGGACTTGCAAAACCAGACCAGACAGATGAAGAAATTGTTCAGGCATTTGCTGAAGACGTCCGTCAGAAAATTGCAAAGGCAAATCTTCCAGCCAGACTTAAGGATCTTTCAATTTCACTTGAACAGCTTGCTTTGGCGGCAGAAGATTCAGGACAGCTGGAACTATCAAATTCACTTCCTAGAAGCATGACCAGCGATGATCTTTTCTCTCTGATTAAAACGGCATTCTAAATGATTGAGCCACATAAACTGGACCATCTGGAACCTGGCCAGAAAAGACGAAAACTTGCACTTACTCTTGGCGCTCTGGAACGGGATGTGGACGGAATTCCAGAAAAAGGAAACGAATACAACTACAAGAGCATTTCAAGAAGCAACTACATTCGAAAAATGCTGGAAATCGTAATTCAGGATCCGGAAATGTCAGAAAGCGCAAAGGCTCAGCTTAGAGAAATCCTGGATGCGCCTGTCTTTGATGAAAAACGAGCCTGCAATATTGCCAGAAACAATCTCCTTGCAGTAATCGGAACATTTCCAGCAGAATGGGATCTGGTCATAGCACCTCATTCACCTGCAACAGACGAAAACGGAATCGTAAAGCAGAGGGATTTCTTTCCAGGTGTCTTTGTTTATGCAGAAGACATACGCTCACCTTTCAACTGCGGTTCTATTTTCCGTTCAGCAGAAGCCATGGGAGCAGAAAAAGTAATCATTTCACCAATGTGCATCGATCCAGACCATCCAAAAGCCATCAGAAGCGGCATGGGCTGCATTGAAACACTGGGCTACGAAAGAAAAAGCCTGGATGAACTGGAAGAATTTTCAAAGAAAAATGATTTGCCGATTTTTGTACTTGAAACAGGCGGCACACCAATAGAAGAATTTGAATTTCCAAAAAAGGGAATCTGCATAATCGGTTCAGAAGAACTGGGAGTAAGTCCTCAGGCTCTAAGCAAGGCCACATACGGCAGAGTCACAATTCCAATGAAGGGACTCAAGGCCAGCCTTAACGTTGGTGTTGCTTATGGTATTTTAATGCAGAAATGGGTTGAAAGCCTGAGCTGATGCTATTTTTCAAAGGCCGCTTTCAGACGCTCTGAAATTCTCCTGAGCTGATCTTCGCTTGCAATCTTGAACAAGTCCAGAACATCCCTGTCAAACTGGTAGAAATCCACTTCGCCATCCTGATAATGCGTGATCATATCGGAAAGATATACGACAGCTGTGAGCTTCTTTGTTTCTGGAGAAGCAGCATCAGGCTCATGGTGGTTTCTGATTACAGAAGAAATAACATCCGGGAAATTCCATTTTTCTGCAATGAGGGAACCAACCTCCCCGTGATTTACACCTGCAGTCAGTTTCTCAAAAATATCAGAAGAAATCCCCTTTGCGGCACAAACACCCTTCACCTTGCTTGCAGTTTCAGGAAGAAGTGTGGCAAACACAAGTTTTCCCATGTCATGCAAAAGGCCGCAAACATAGGCATCATCAATTACGCTTCTGTCATCGCTACAAAAATTGCGGGCAAGATTATATGAATAGAAGGCAACCTTATAGGCATGATCCCAAAGAGATTTGTCATTTGGATTAAGCTTCTGCAAGCCGTTCATTGAGCCAACAGAAATCAGCATGTTTCTGATACCGCGAAGTCCTACCATCTTGACTGCATCTGCAATACTGCGGCATGGAGAAGCCAATGCAAAGGCTGCAGAATTTACAAGCTTCAGCAAATCAGTAGTAAGGGAAACATCGCTGGAAATAAGCATGGCGATTTCACTCATCTTTGAATTTGAATCATTCAAAAGACGGTTGATCTTCATGATGTTGTCAGGGAATTGAGGAAGACTGTCGATGATGCTTACAAATTCATGAGAAACAACGGAAAGATCCTTCTGAGTCTTTTCATTCAGCGGAAGGATGATTCTTGTAATTGTTTCTCCGTTTTCGCAGATTACCTGAAAATTTTCTTCTGTAAGTCCGATTTTTTCCAGCATAAGAATCATGATGATGATTCCAAGACCAGCACCTTCAGACTGGTCAATAATCTGATTCATAGCCTGATCAACTGAAGTATACTGCTGTGCACGGCTCATTTTGTCATGAACACGCTTGTATTCAGCAAAGGTCATTTCAGAATTGTTTCTGACTTCAATTTTGATTTTATTGTTTCTGGTCTGAATTACAAGCTTAACATAAAGTCCCGCCTGCTTCTGCAACCCCAGGTAATATTTGAGATTATTGAGAGTTTCTTCCTTGCAGGTTTCCATGCCCTTTGCATAATCTTCATTATTATAAATGTCCAGACCTTTTTCACGGAAGAAAAGACGCTTTGTGTTTGCTTTTTTGGCATTTGTAACAAGTTCGTTAAGGCAGTAACGCAGATATTCAACCATGTGAGGCTGATCAAGTTCGGTAAGAAATGCAGAAAGAACATCTTCCATATATTCAGCCATTTCGCGAGGCAGAGTATATGTCGTAATTGAGAGAGGAATTCCGGCCCGTATAGCCATTTTAATTTTTGAAATATCTAACGAAACTTTTTGTTCTTGCGCCATGCTTCTAATATTATAACACACTAAAAAGCGAAAATACAACGCACGAACTTGGAATATAGAAGAAATTTAAGTAAAATAACCTTATGTTTGAATGTTTCCTTTCACAAATTCTAATTCTCCTGCTCATTCTCGCTTGCAACGTCAGAATTCTTTTCATAAAAAATCCACGTGTAGACTGCTTTGCTGTTTTTTCACCCTGCGCAACAATCATAGCTGCAATAAACCTTCTGTGCTTTGACCTTTCACTGATTAACATCATCCTTTTTATTCTGGCCATATTCACATCTCTGATTAATTTCCGATCTGTGCTCAGGCTGCGGGCAAGACTTCTTGTTGACCACTACAGCACAAGTTTTGTTGTATTCACAATAATCAGCCTTTTGATTACAGTTTTTTCACTTGCAGTAATCATCTATTTTAGACCAGTCAGATTAAATCCATCCAAATTCAATGCTACAAAAACACAAATCTCTCTCACAGGTAAATCAATTGAATCAATTCGTTTAAAAACAGATTATTTTCAAGGCGAAAAACCAACAGGGATGATTTATATCTACGAGCCTTCAGAAAAAGAAAAATACAGCTACAAGCCGGTTCTGATTTTTGCAGGAACAAACCTGGGGCAGACAAAATTCTACGAACCATATTTCTTTCTGCTTGCTCAAAAAGGTTATTCTGTGATGGCGGCAGATTTTTTCACAAAAGACACTGAATTCTTTCAAAATCCAATCATGAATTTCAAAAATGCAAGAAGACTTTTCACTTTACGAATGAAACAATTTGACACTGAAAACTATCACAAGCTGGAAGAATTTGAAGACAACCTTGCCGCAAAAAAATACGAGACCCTTTCAAAGTTTTCCTACGAATTCTTTGGAGATGACAGGAAATTCGGTTACATTGTTGACTGCGTGAGTTTTGATTCAATTTACAGCGTTGTTGAAAAATTTACAGAAAATTCCATGGGCTTTTTCTCAATCAACCGAATTGAAGAATATGAAACTCCGGGCTTTGGATTTATAGGACAGACTGAACCGATTTTTGCTTCATACCAGAAAAAACAAAGGGACACTTCCCTTTTCATTCCAAGATATGTTGCACTTAAGACTGCAGAGGCCTTTCCTGTAGAAGAGCCAAAACCAGAAGAAGCCGAAACAGCTGAAGAAGCAGCTCCAGAAACTCAGGCACAGGATGGAAAAGCAGATGACGCTAAATGAGCTTGATCAATATTTCAATTCCTACTTAAAAAAAGAAGATTTTTCCAGCGATATTTCTCTCAACGGAATTCAAATTTCAAACAGCGCACCGGACACAAAACAAATCACAAAGGTTGCATTTGCCGTGGATGCCTGCGAGGAAACAGCCAGAAAAGCTTCAGAACTTGGAGCACAGCTTCTTTTCGTTCATCACGGACTTTTCTGGGGGCACTGTCAGACTATAACAGGAAACCACTACAAGCGCATTTCCACATTCATCAAGAATGACCTGGCCCTCTGTGCCTACCATATTCCGCTGGATGCAAATGATCAGGTGGGAAACAATTTTGGAATTGCAGCAAGATTAGGTCTTCAGAATCCAAAACCATTCGGAACCTGGCGGGGCATGACCTTAGGCTGCTATGGCGAATTAAAAGAAGAAGTTGAAATCGATGAGCTGGCAAAACTTTTGTTTCCAAATGGCGAAAAACCGGCTCATGTGCTTCCATTCGGCAAAAAAAAGATCAAAAAAGTTGCGGTGATTTCTGGTGGAGCCGGCGATGATTTTGATCAGGCTGTTGAAATTGGAGCAGATGCATATATCACAGGTGAAATCGGCCACGAAGAATTCCATGGAATCAAGGAAGCCGGAATAAATGTGATTGCAGGCGGACATTATCAGACAGAAACCGTTGGCGTACAGCTGGTGGCAAAAAAACTTAAGGAAGAAAAGGGGCTGGAGGTTGTCTTTATCGACATTCCAACAGGTCTTTGATATAATTTTAGAACTATGCCAAATTCGACAAACACAATTGAAGTTAAATTCAAACCAAAATATCCAAAAGCAAAAAAAATCATTCCTCTGATTCTAACGCTGGTGATCATCCTTGCAGATCAGATCACAAAATATCTCATCGTAAAAAATGTTCCAATGAACACAATCGGTGCAGAATTTTTTGGTGATTTTCTTCGCATAATTCATGTGTCAAATCCAGGAATCGCCTTTTCAATCGGCCACGGCTGGTCTCTGGCAGCAAGAGGTATTCTTTTCAGAATCGTTCCGCTCATCGTAATTTTCATCGTACTTGGAATATATTTCAGAAATGATGAATTCACACAGCTTCAGCGCTGGGCCATAACAGGAATTGCAGGCGGCGGTTTTGGAAACCTGATAGACCGTTTCTTCCGTACAGAAGGCGTTGTGGATTTTATCGATATCAAATTCTACGGACTTTTCGGTTTTGAACGCTGGCCTACATTCAATGTGGCAGATATGGCAGTTGTAATCTGCGGAATTCTTCTGGTAATTTCATTTATCTTCGCAGTAAAAACCCACAAGGCAGGAGAAGACGAATAATGACAATCAAAGAAAGAACAAATATATTCAACCTCTGCGTTATTGTTTTTAACGTAGCAATAGGCCTTTTGGTTGAAGGAGCGATTATTGCCTTGCTTATGTTCAGCTTGAGCAGCAACCCAAATCTGGGCGAAAGCATGCCAATTCAGGTTGTGCTTCCACTGGTTCTTCTGGTTGGACTCATTGTGGCAATGTCAATTTCCGTAAAAACTGTAAGCTGGGCCATAGAGAAATTCAACCTCCACGACAAACTGGATCCAAAAGTAGTAAGCAAATATCAGAAAAAAATTAAATAATATAAAACAAGAAAGGGGGCTGCCACAAACTGACAGCCCCCTTTCTTGTTAATTATGAATTGCACATTGAATTATGCCTGAAGAGCAGTTACTGCAACTGTATCAACGATTTCGTCTACGTTACATCCGCGGCTCAAGTCGTTGAGAGGTTTTGCAAAGCCCTGACAAACAGGACCAATTGCCTTCCATCCACCCATACGTGCAGCAATCTTATAACCAATGTTACCAGCATTGATGTTTGGGAAGATGAATGTATTAGCGTGACCAGCTACAGCTGAACCAGGAGCCTTGAGTTCGCCAACTTCTGGAGCAATAGCAGCGTCAAACTGGAATTCACCGTCCAAAGCAAGTTCTGGAGCCTTTTCTTTAGCAAGAGCAGTTGCACGCTGAACTTTACCTACAGTATCACCATTTTTAGGATCTGCACCAGAACCCTTTGTAGAGAATGAAAGCATTGCTACTTTTGGTTCAAGACCTGCAATTTTCTTTGCTGTATCAGCAGAAGCGATTGCAATGTCAGCAAGCTGTTCTTCTGTTGGATCAATGTTGATAGCACAGTCACCAAAGATTGAAACACCCTGTGAAAGATATTTGTTTCCGCCTTCTGGAGCAACCATTACGAAACAAGAAGAAACTGTGTTTACGCCAGGAGCTGTTTTGATAACCTGAAGACCTGGGCGGAGTGTGTTTGCTGTTGAGTGGCATGCACCTGAAACAAAACCGTCAGCAACACCAGCTTTGAGCATCAAAGCACCGTACATTGTGTTGTCCAGCTTGTCTTTTCCTTCTTTACCAGTTGTTGGGAAAGAAGCGAATTTCTGAAGGTAAGCTTTTGCAGCTGCAACATCAGCATATTCTGGTTCATTTGTTTTCTTGTTGATTTTTCCTTCACGAGCCTTGTAAAGGATTTCTGCATATTTGTCTACATTTGGATCTGTAGCTGGGTCAACGATCTGAACACCAGTCATATCAAAACCGAATTCTTTAATTTTTGCTTCGTTTCCAAGAAGAATGATTTTTGCGATTCCTTCTTTTACAACAACTGAAGCAGCTTCTACAACGCGTTTGTCTTCGCCTTCGCAAAGTACGATTGTTTTGTTAGCAGCTTTTGCTTTTGCGCGGAGTTCTTTTACAAAGTCCATATTTTGCCTCGATAAATAAATGTAAATATTGGTTCAAAAATGAATCAAAATATTTTACCACTTTAAGAAAAAAAGATAAATGAAATAACAAGATAAATTTAGGGCATCTGTAAAAACTTAGTTTCTGCAGATGCCCTTATAATTAATATCCGTCCGACATAGCACGGTTAAGATCACGCTGATACAATTCCTGATAAACTGTAGAGCGCTTTCTCAAATCGTCCTTCTTTTCCTGACTGAATGGAACAAACCGCCAGAAAATTGCACGAACTTCTTTTTCCATTCTCTGAACGCCGTCCAATTCCTTTGTCATCCAAAGAACATAATCTGAAATAAAGTAAGACTTCAAATCACCCTTCAGCTTCTGGCTTTCAATCCACTGATAATACTGACCTGTAAGACCTTCTTCCATCCAATAATATGAGGCCTTTTCCTTTGCAACCTGCCAGCGCAAATCAGCAACAGCCATAAGAATTGCAATCTTAAGATCTCTTGGATACATTGGAATTACGATTCGTCCACGGCTTGTAACACGGTTGTAGCGGTCAAATGGTTCCCAGCAGAAACCAAAGTCACCGTAAGTTGGCAGACAAAGCACGTAAGGCACGATTCTGTTCTTTACATTTTTGTGAAGACGAACGAAGCATTCAGGATCATTGTCCTCAACCCATTTTAGGATGTTCAAAACGTTCTCGCGGAAACCAGTTCCTCTTGGAACACAATGGTAGAATTCTCTTGTAAATACCGGGAATTGATTTCCCTGGCGGCCACAAGTCATTTTTGCCATCTGTCGAACCGTTGACCATTCAATCTCAAAATCCTGATGGTTAACCTCAACAACTTCCTGCTGAGTATCGATTTTATCCATAAGGGAATTGTTTACAGCGCGGGCTTCCTCAAAATCCTTTATATAGCCGGCCAGTTCCTTGTCATTTTTTTGCAGGGCACGAAGCTTTTCCTGAATTTCAATGAAAAGATGTCGCTGGCCTTCAGTATAAGTCTGCTTGTGAGGTTCAAGCCCGATCATTGGTGCATGTTCACAAAGAGCGTTGATCCTGTTCAACAGCTCAGATTCCAGCATGTTTCTTTCACTTTCTTTTTGATTTACAAGACTTTCCGCATTCTGAAGCTTTCCATCGTTTTTGTTTTTAAGCTGCTGAATACGCTGTTGTTCAAAACCTGGATCTGTTTTTCGTGGAGTTCTCGCCTCATCAGTTGCAGAAAGATTAAGACGACCAGATGCAATCTCCTTGAACCATTCGTCCATATAAAAAACCGGTTCTCCGGTGTTGTTGTCCAGAATTGCTGTTGAAAAAAGCTGCTTCTGTTCAGGCGTGAAAAGAGAAGGAAGAACAACACCATATCTGAGAAGCATTCGTTTTGGTTTTTCAAGATTGTAGTCCGCAGCCTTTGGACCCATAGTTTTAATAAGCTCCCACCAGGCTGTAACAATCTGCTGTCGGTATACGGTTCTGTCCTTTGGATCCTGACAGGTAAGGTATTTAGAAAGAATCTGATGAACACGCTGAGCCGGTGCACCTTCACCATTTAAAGCAGTGCGGTAATAGCTTGTGTCATCAAAAATGTGATTGGATTCTTCCTCATAGAATTTTTCAATCTGTTTAAATCCTCTCTGCGAAAGGTCAACCTTGTGAGCCGATCCACCAGGAGAATCATCTTTCATCTTCATTGAAGTGCCGTCTGAAATTTCCTTGAAGGAAGGCAGTTTTGACGGCGCCGGAGCATCAGCTTCTGCAAGAAGGGCGGCTATAGTAGGGTCCAAATCTTGATCAATCATGTTAAAAAATTCCTCTTTTAATAAATATAAATTATATCATGTTATGAAGATTTTTTCAGATTTTTTTTATTTTTTCTTTCCAAGCATCGAGAAATTTTCTACACCAGCACTAAAGGCAATACCCATTCCAGGCTCCTTAAGGCATTTGATTTCCTTGATTGCATTCATCACGGCTTCCTTTTTTTCTGAAGGAACAACCATAATCAGCATTTCCTTTTCCGGAACAATGTGCATACCAAAGAATCGCTCATCATTTTCCCGGGCAGTACCGCGGGCATTCAGAACAGTTCCACCACCAGCACCGGCACTTCTGGCAGCAGCCATAACATCATCCGCATAGCCTTTATTTACAATTACAGTGATCATTTCATTTTCAGTCTTTGCATTTTCCATATTGGCACCTCCAGTAACATTTCCAGCCTTCATAACAGAATCAGCATCCACGCAAAACAGCTGACCAAAATTTCTACGCTCCCTGCTGGAAGACATTACAATCGCATTCCAGATTGAATCCACCGCATTTCTTGCAGCAACCATCATTATCACGTCCTTGGTAGATTCTCCGAGTCCAAGCACTGCGGCAAGATTTGAATTTGCCAGTCCCCGGCCAATAAGAACAGTACCGCCACGACAACCGCTTTCCATTGCAGCTCTGGTAAGTTTCTCTCCCCTGTCATGAGGAACAATGCTGATTAAAAGCTTAAAGGCACTCATTCTGCACATCCTCCTTTCTTATCTTCTGTCTTAGCCTTGAATACAATTCCAAGAATCTGAATTGCAATCAGCGGAGCCATGGCAACCAATGCAATCACCCCAAAGGCATCCACCGCAGGATTTCCACCGCTGGCAGAACTTGCCCCCAAAGTAAAGGACAAAATAAAAGTGCTTGTCATCGGACCAGAAGCAACACCACCAGAGTCAAATGCAATTCCAGTAAAAAGCTTTGGACAAATCAAAGTAAGCAGAAGCGCAATCACATAGCCTGGAATCAGAATATACCAAAGGCTGAATCCAAACAGAACCCTGGCCATAGAAATACCGATAGAAATAGCAACACCGGCACTCAAAGCAACCAGCATAACCTTTCTCTTGATTGTACCGCCGGAAACACTTTCAACCTGATCCGTAAGAACCCAAACTGCAGGCTCCGCACAGACAACCACGGCACCAAAAATACACCCCACAACCAGAAGCACAATAATTTCAACAACCCCAGGGATTCCCAAAGACCTCTCCACAGCTCCCGTTGCATCGAGAAGCACCAGCATTTTGTCCCCGGAAATAGCAAGCCGTCCCAAAATCTCCCCCAGAGCCTTTCCAACCGGCATAAATCCGCCCTGTGCTCCAGTCAGAAAAATAACCAGACCAACAAAACTAAAGCGCAGACCAGGAACCATTCTTATAACCTGAAACGGCGGCTTTTTAATCAGAAAAATCTGAAATCACACAGCCATCCCCACCAGCGGAATCAAAGCGCAGACAACCTCATGCAGCACATCCGGCAAAAGCTTCAGAAACAGACCAAAACCAGTCGCAATTTCACCAGCCGAAGTCACAGCAGCAGAAACCTCACCACCGCCGCTTTTGGAATGAGATAGAATAATTCCATAAAGACAAACCGCAAACACAGGACCAATTGAAGCAATTCCCGTAAGACCAAAACTGTCCTCAGAAGAATCAGAACCGTCCTTCTTTGCCTTTGAACGAACTGCAGCCACACCAACCCCCAGCGCCATAATAAACGGAACCGTCATAGGTCCAGTTGTGGCGCCACCAGAATCAAAGGCCACCCCCTGAAACTCCGCCGGCGTAAGAACAGCCAGTGCAAAAACAATTGAATAAGACAAAATCAAAACCAGTTTCAGCGGCACAGAAAGCAAGGTTCTCAGTATTCCAAGCATGACAAAAAAACCGATTCCAGCCGCAATCATCAGAATCAGACCCCATTTGTTCACATTCGGAGCAATTCCACGAACCTGATCCGCCAGAACCTGAACATCCGGTTCAGCAATTGTAATCATAAAACCAATAAAAAACGCAGCACCAAGCAAAAGCGGCAGGTTTCGTTTTGAAGTCAATGCAGCACCAGCTCGTTCACCAATCGGCAGAATACCAATGTCAACGCCCAGCAAAAAAATCGTAAGTCCCACAATGACCATAATTCCACCAAGTAAAAACCGCAAAAGCAGGTCACTGCCCAGAGGAGCCACAGTTACACCAAGCACCAGCACAAGAGCCATTATCGGAGCAACAGAGAAAATCGTTTCTTTCAATTTGAGATAAAAGTTCAACCAATTTACCTTCTATATATTATTATAATGTCACAAAAATGAAATTTCTGCAAAACGAATCTGAAAGTTTTTAACAAATGTCATAATCCGCAAAATACCGCAAGGTTTTCAAAATAATTCCAAATTTCAACAACTTTTTTCACGATTTTTCACATTTTTTCATTAAAAGCTATTGAACAAACTCTCCAAAAAGTCTAGTATATTTTCAGCAGCAAGAAGTAACATCTTAAAAAAATTTTAAGATTAGGATGTTCTAAAAAGGTCCCGCAGTTTTCTCCTCCTTTAAGCGGGACTTTTTCTTTTTTAAATCAGAAGGGGAAAGCCTTCCCCCACGCTCCCACTTCGTTGGTCGCTCCCCCTTCTGCGGGGAACGTGCGCAGCATAGCTGCTTCGAGACTCGCTCAAAACAACCATCGGCTGTTTTGCCGGCTTTGCCGTCGCTCCCTACCCCGCAACGCCCCTCTTTTTTGAATACTGTCATTTCACTTTTCTTTCTTTCCAAATCAGCACATTTAATTTATAATCTGCTTATGCTTTGCAAATCATTTCAACTAGCGTCCCACAGTTCTACAGTACCACAACTTACAACTTATATTTTGGACAATTATCCAAAATTTAGCGCAGAACGTGTCAGGCCAATGGTAATCGTTATTCCAGGCGGCGGTTACGAACATTTTGGTCAAAGGGAACAGGAATCTATCGCAGTCAAAATGAATTCCATGGGATTTCATGCGGCAGTTCTCAATTACACTTTGGCCCCAATGAAATTTCCACAGCCGCTATTGGATTTGGCAGAAGCAGTTGCCTTTGTCAAAAAAAATGCAAAGGAATGGAACATTGATCCTGAACAGATCATTCTCTGTGGATTCAGCGCCGGCGGACACCTTGCAGCAAGCTTGGGTTCCTACTGGAATTCTTCGCTGATTTCAGAATACACAAACCTTAAACCGGAGCAAGTAAAACCAAACACCCTGCTCTTGAACTATCCGGTCATAACATCAAATCCAGAATTTTCACATCCAGGCTCCATCAAAAACCTGATTTCAAGTCTGTCAGATGACGAAGCACAAAAAATCTGCCGGCTTACAAACAGCCTGAATATTTCAGAAGCAGTTTCAATAGAAAAACATATTTCCAAAGATTTTCCACAAACCTTTGTCTGGCATACAGTTCAAGACGAAGCCGTACCAGCAGAAAACACTCTTCTTCTGGCAATGGCACTTAGAAAGGCCGGCGTAGACTTCGAATACCATCTTTTCAACCGTGGCAAACACGGTCTGGCTCTGGCTTCCGCAGAAACCGCAAATCCTGATGGAACAAACGCCGAGCAGGAATGTTCCATCTGGCCTGAACTTTTTGCAAACTGGTACAAAAAGTAAAATCAACCAAAAACATATTTTTTCACGACGAAATATAAGGAGCATTTAAAATGTCAGTTTTACAGTCAGTTTTATTAGGAATCTTGCAGGGAGTAGCAGAATTCCTCCCGATTTCATCCAGTGGACACCTTACAGTAGCCCAGGCCTTGTTTGGGCTTGATGAAGTACCCGTTCTTTTTGATGTAATGCTTCATCTGGCAACCCTTGCAGCAGTAGTCATCTATTTCCGCAAAAAAATTGCACGGCTTTTCCAGACCCTTTTCCGCTGGATTGCAAGAAAGCCGCAGCCGGAAGCACAGATTGATTCAACAGACCTTCTCTCTGGAACAGATGAGCTCGGAAAGAAAACAATCATCGCAGTAATTCTTGCCACATTTGTTACGGCAGCATTGGGAATCCTTACCAGCAAGCTTATCCCGGAACTTCCCATTCAATTTACCTGCATGGGCTTTCTGGTAACTGCAGGATTTTTGATTTTCAGCTCACTTTACGAAAAAAAACAGAGCTCAACAGAATCTCAGAACAAAGGCATTTCCGTGCTTCAGGCATTATTTGTTGGATTCATGCAGGGCATTGGAACTTTACCAGGAATCAGCCGCTCAGGTTCAACAATTGCAGGAGCTCAGCTGGCAAAAATAAACCGAACTGCAGCCGGTGAATTTTCATTCATCATTTCCATTCCGGCAATTCTTGGAGCCTTTGTACTTGAAGCAAAAGATTTGGGCGAAGTTTCTTCATCAATCGGAGCAATTCCAGTAATCGCAGGTTGTATTGCAGCCTTCATCGCCGGATATTTTTCCCTCGCCTGCCTCATGAAATTGATAAAAAAAGGCCGTCTTGAATTCTTCGCCTTCTACCTTGTACCGCTTGGAATCGCAGGTCTGATTTATTTCTCCAATTTTTCGTGATATAATCTTTTTATGAGCACAAATTTGAACACACCACGCTGGAATCTTGACTCTATCTATACTTCCATTGATTCCGCTGAATATAAGCAGGCACTTTCTGATTTTTCAGAGCTTTCAAAAAAGATTGAATCTCATTTAAATAATTCTTTTAAGGATTTTTCTCTCTGGCTCAAAATTTATATTGAGCTTTCTGAAAAACATTCAGCACTGGCAAAAACACTAAACGCCTATGCATACCTGATTTATTCCGTTGATACAACAAACACAAAATTTCTCAACAACATTTCCACTGTTGAAGAGCTTCTCATAAATGCTGAGCAGCTTGATCTTCAATTTATCCAGATTCTAAACCAGCACAAAGACAGGCTTCCTGAATTCTTCGTTGCCTTTCCGCAGTTTGAAGAATACAAATATCTACTCCAGGAATCCCTCAATGACCTGCAGCACCAGATGTCACCGCAGGAAGAAAAACTGGCTTCTGAACTTCAGCAGACAGGTGGAAATGCCTGGGACAGACTTCACGAACAGATTATCTCAAATCTAAAGGACTCAGAAACCGGAAAAACCTTCAATCAGCTCAGAAATGACGCCTATTCTTCTGACCCTGAACTTCGATTCGATTCATATAAGAAAGAAATTCAGCTCTTAAAACAAAATGAAATTGCTCTTGCTGCCAGTTTAAATAATTTAAAAGGCGAAACCATCACGCTCAATAGCCACAGAAATTACAGCAAAGCTATTCACCGAACACTGGATTCCAGCCGAATGAGCGAAAAAACACTTAATGCCCTGATTTCTGCCATTGAAAAATCCCTTCCACAATGGAGAAAATATTTTGCAGCAAAGGGAAAGTTTCTCAGGAACAACAATCAGACCGTCAGCAAAGAAGAAAACGGCATTTCCTTCTACGATCTTTTTGCCCCTCTTTCAAACCCAGAAACATTCTATGCAAATCAGATTCAAAACACAACTGAAGATGACGGGCTTCTTTCAAAAACATGGACCTTTTCAGAAGCAATGGAATATGTGATTCAAAAGTACAATTCTTTCAGTAAAGAAATGGGAGATTTTGCAGAAAAAGCCTGGAAAGAAAACTGGATTGACGCAGAAGTTAGATCAGGAAAGGTTGGCGGTGCTTATGATGAAGATATTCCTCTGGGACATCAAAGCAGAATCATGACAAATTTCACCGGTGCATTCAGTGACGTCATTACATTAGCACATGAAATTGGACACGCCTACCATTTCAGCTGTATGAAAGGTCAACCAGCGTCTTTCTTTGATTATCCAATGACACTGGCAGAAACCGCCTCAACTTTTGCTGAAACAATACTCAAACAGGACGTAATTTCAAATTCGGAAGGTTTTGAAAAGCTTCAGGCACTGGAACTGGATTTACAAGATACAAGTCAGGTTTTAGTAGACATTCTTTGCCGTTTTTATTTTGAAAAATCTGTTTTTGAGCAAAGAGAAAACAACGAGCTGAACGCAGAAGATTTTTGCAACATAATGCTTGAATCTCAAAACAAAACCTATGGTGAAGGCCTGAATTCCAGCAAGCACGAATATATGTGGGCAGTAAAATCCCATTATTATTCAACAGGTTTGGATTTTTATAATTTTCCTTATGCATTCGGGCAACTTTTTGCAATTTCTCTTTACCAAAAATACAAAAATGAAGGTTCTCAATTTGCAGAAACCTATAAAAAAATACTAAGCAAAACAGGAAATATGTCTTGTGAAGCTCTTTGTAAACTTGCAGGTTTCGACATTGAATCAGAAGAATTCTGGTCAAAAGCGATCTCATTTTATACAGATGAGATTTCTGAATTTGAAGAGCTTATAAAATGAAAATTCTTTGCATTTGTTTAAGTGCCACAATCCAACGAACTCTAAGCTTTGATAATTTTTCAGAAACAAAGGTAAACCGTGCTAATTCATTTATAGAAAATGCCAGCGGAAAAGCTCTGAATACTGCCAGGGTTTTAAATCAGCTGAAAAAGGATTCAACAATTGTGATTTGTCCTGTAGGAACAGAAAATAAAAACGCTTTTCTGAAGCTCGTTAAAAATGACAGTTTGAATCTAAATCCAATTTATATTCCCGGAAAAACCAGATCATGCTGGACTCTTCTAAGCATCAATGGCGACACAACCGAAGTTGTTTGTGATGAACCAAAGCAAAATTTCACTAAAAGGCAATTAAAATCAATTGAAAGAAAACTGCTCAAAAAAATTGAGCGAAAACTTGAAAACATAGATTGCGTGATTCTGTCCGGAAGCACCCCGAAACATTTTTCAGAAGATTTATGTTCTAGGATTTGCTCTCTGGTAAAATCCAAAGAAAAAATGCTTTTAGTTGATTTTATCGGCTCCCAACTCACAAACACTTTAGAATCCTCAACTCCAGATTTCATTAAAATCAACAAAGAAGAATTTGAATCTACATTCAACACAGAGTTCAGTTCAGAACAAGTTCAAGCCTTTGCACAAAAACATAAAACAACTTTTATAATTACCAACGGAATCAATCCGACACTGGGCAGCAATGGAGAAGACTTGATTGAAGCTCCAATTGAAAAAGTCACACCCGTCAATATAACTGCCTGTGGAGACTCCTTTAACGCAGGTTTTGTTTACGATTATTTGAGCAATAAAAATCTCAAATCTGCAATAGAATTTGGAAATTCCACAGCATCAAAAAATGCCTGCACATTAGTTCCAGGTTCAATTTTGTAATTTTCAATCTTACAATATTAAAATATAAATTTTGTTTAAAAAAAATAAAGCCGCCCTTGTATTAAAGAGCGGCATCGCATAGTCAATCTATCAGATAAACTTATGCTTCTGCAGGAGCTTCTGTAGCAGCAGCTGCGGCAGCAGCAGCTTTACCAGCTCTAGCTTCTTTTCTAGCAATGTTTTTCAACTGAGCGTTGCAAAATTTGCAAATCTTAACATTGTTTCCGTCAATTTCTTTTTCATAAAGAACTTTGACATTTTCATTTCCACAGCGTGGGCACTTTCCACGGCCGTGCATAGCTTCGTTACGGATACCAGTTCCGCGATGTGCTTTAGACATATACTAACTCCTTATTTTGAAGCTTCTTCAGAAGCAGGAGCTGCTTTTTCTGCAGACTTAGCTTTTGAAGCTGTCTTTTTTGCAGGAGCTTTCTTTGCAGCAGTTTTCTTTTCTTCAGCATCGCCATCAGCCTTTTTAGCTGAAGCTTTCTTTGCTGGAGCTTTCTTAGCTTCTGTCTTAGAATCTGCTTTTTTTGCTGGAGCAGATTTTTCTTCTTCAGTTGGCAACTTGTAGTCTACCAATTCAAGAATTACAACATCAGCAGCATCACCCTGACGGAATCCCATCTTAAGAATTCTTGTATAACCGCCCTGACGATCCTTCATTCTTGGACCAAGTTCAGTAAAGAGCTTATTCAAGATTTTTTCATCCTGAATGAACTTTGCAGCAACACGACGATTGTGTACAGAATCTACTTTACTACGAGTGATCAACTTTTCAGCAGCCTTGCGAACTTCTTTTGCTTTAGCAGCAGTAGTTGTAATGCGTTCGAATCTGAAAAGTGAAGTAACCATGTTACGTGACATTGCACGACGATGTGCAGATGAACGTGAAAGTGGATTAAATCCTGTCTTAGTTTTCATTGGATTCTTCCTTCTGGATTGGCTTTGCTAAGTTAACTGAATTTTTAAGATGACTATAATCTGTCATTCCCAAGTTCAAGTTCCATTCAAGGAGCTTTTCTTTGATTTCAGTCAGACTCTTCTTACCAAAGTTTCTTGTCTTAGCAATGTCATCTTCAGTTTTCTTAGTCAATTCGCCAATTGTACGAATATTGGCATTTTTCAAGCAGTTTGATGAACGAACTGAAAGTTCGAGTTCTTCAACTGGAGTATTGAGAATCTGTCTGATTTTCTCATCTCCCTCATCAAAATCATCGCTTCCTGAAACATCACTGTCATTGAAGTTAACAAAAACTGAAAAGTGATCCTTAGCAATTTTTGCAGCCTCAGCCAGTGCATCCTCTGGCGATATAGTTCCATCTGTCCAAACTTCAAGAACAAGCTTATCATAATCGTTTCTCTGTCCAACACGACAAGGTTCGATCATGTACTTAACTTTAGTTACAGGTGTAAAAATCGCATCCATTGGAATTGTTCCAACAACTTCAATGTAATGTTCATTTACTTCAGCTGGTACATAGCCTCTTCCCAAATCAACCTGGATTTCGAACTCAACATGTGCACCTTCCATCATTGTGAAAACTGGCACATCCTTTGTCAAAACTTCAAGCTGTCCTTCTTTTGCGAAATCATCAGTCTTTACTGTACCTGGACCTTTGAATTCAAAAAGAATTGTATCCTGCTCAATGTCAGCTGGCAATCTCAAACGCATAAGTTTAAGACTGTTCAAAATCTCAAGTGTATCTTCTGAAACATTTGGAATAGTTTCAAATTCACTTGAAATTACATGTGGTACACCATCAGCATCGTAAGCAGTGATTCTTACAGAGGAAATTGCATATCCCTGAATTGATGAAAGAAGAACACGACGGAGAGTGTTTCCGATTGTTGTTCCAAATCCAGTTTCAAATGGGGAAGCTGAAAATTTCCCGTAATTTGGGTTTGTTTCAAGATGTTCGAACTGAACGGTCTTAGGTTTCTTAAAACCTTTCAGCAAATTCTTGCGAGCCATCTGAACTCCTTTTTTTTATCAAGAGCTCAACAGGAGCTACTCAATAAGGTTAAATCTTATTTAACTCTTACTATCAATAGTAACAAATGTTTCTTTTCAGAAACAACAAAAATTCACACGAGCAGGAGAATTTCCTGCCCATCTGAATCAAAGTTACATACGGCGTGTTTTTCTAGGTCTACAACCGTTGTGTGGAATTGGTGTAACATCAGAGATTGATTTTACTTTCAATCCCAAAGCACCAAGTGCACGTACAGCGTTTTCACGACCCATACCTGGACCCTTTACGTAAACATGTACTTCACGAAGACCATAGCTTACAGCCTTCTGTACAGCTGTCTCAGTTACAGACTGAGCAGCGAATGGAGTTGATTTCTTTGCTCCACGGAATCCAAGTCCACCTGAAGATGCCCATGAAAGAGCATTTCCATTCATATCTGTAATAGTTACGATAGTATTGTTGAACGTTGCCTGGATATATACATTTCCTTCGTAAACGCTCTTCTTTTCCTTTCGCTTTTTTACGGTAGCCATTAACCTATCCTCCGCCTATCAGACTGCCTTTTTCTTATTAGCAACAGTCTTCTTCTTACCTTTGCGAGTACGCGCATTTGTACGAGTACGCTGTCCACGACAAGGCAAACCTTTGCGATGACGAAGACCACGATAGCAACCGATATCCATCAGACGTTTGATGTTAAGACCGATTTCTGAACGAAGATGACCTTCAACTTTGTATTCAGCATCAATAACTGTACGAAGTTTTGCCTGTTCGTCCTGTGAAAGATCATTCAACATTTTGTTAGGATCAATCTTTGTTTTTTCACAAATTGCCTTTGCTGATGAACGACCAATACCGTAAATATAGGTCAATGCAACAACGACATGTTTATTTGGGAGGTCAACTCCCGCAATTCGAGCCATCTGTTACTCCTTAACCCTGTCTCTGCTTATGTTTTGGGTTGATACAAATAATACGGATTACTCCGTTTCTTTTAATAACCTTACACTTATCGCAGATGGGCTTTACGCTGGTTCGTACTTTCATAAAAGTCCCCCTAGGGATATATAATATACGTAGCCTAAATCATGGCAACTCGCAATGAGTTACAATTTAGGTTTTACGAGTATATCATAAATCCCCAATATTATTCTACAGAAAAAGCCTGAATTTATAGATATTTTCTACAAATTTCTTGACTTAATTTTGCCCTTCTTAACAAGACCTTCTGAGTGATGCATTTTAAGAAGTGCTTCAACCTGACTCATTGTATCCAAGTCAACGCCAACCAAGATCAGAAGTGAAGTACCACCCATCAGCATAGCAATTGACTGTGGGAAGTTGAACAAAATCTGAATCAAAGTTGGAAGAACTGCTATCAAAGCAAGATATAAAGAACCTGGCAATACAAGACGGTTCAATACTTTCTGCATGTATTCTTCTGTTTTATCAGTACGGATTCCAGGAATGGAACCACCATTTTCTCTGATATTCTTTGCGATTTCTGTAGGGTTCAGTGTTACCTGAGTGTAGAAGTAAGCAAAGAAAATGATCAAAAGAACTAACAAAACATTATATACCAAACCAGTTGGTTTAAGAATTGTAGAAAGTCTAGTTACCCATCCACCATTATTATATTTACCTACTGAAGAAATGATCTGCAACGGGAAAGTAAGGAACGATGATGCAAAAATTACAGGAATTACTCCAGAAGGATTAATCTTAAATGGGATGTATGTACTCTGACCGCCATACATTTTTCTACCAACTACACGCTTTGCATAGTGTACAGGAATCTTTCTTTCACCTGACTGTTCATAAACAACAAATGCGATGATTCCAACAAACATCAACAATACGATAATTACAAATACTGCATTAATATCACTGTTGCGGTCACCAACTTTCTGAACAAGTTCAATAACAGCACTTGGCAATCTTGCAACGATACCTGCGAAGATCAACATCGAAATACCGTTTCCAATACCATGTGCAGTAATCTGGTCACCCAACCAAATAGTAATCATAGCACCTGTAGTTACAGTAAGCATTGCGAGCAGCTTGAAAGCAAGCTGGTTTTCAATAGCAATAGCTCCAGGAATACTAGAAGCATAAACTGTTACAGCAAGAGACTGAATCAAACATACAAAAACTGTACCGATTCTAGTCCATGCTGCAAATTTGCGCTGTCCTCCATCCTCCTGAACTGCACGTTTAAGAGAAGGGAAGATGATAAGTGCAAGCTGCAAAATAATCTGTGTTGATACATAAGGCATTACACCAAGCATAAACACAGAAAATTTTTCAAATGCACCACCGGCAAAAAAGTTCATATAACTGGCAAATGAGTTTTCAGCAGAATTCTGCGCAAGGTTGTTGAAATATTCAACGAGTACCTGTGCGTTTACTCCTGGAATTGTCAAAACACATCCAAGACGGAATACAACAAGAATCAAAAATGTAAAGCACAATTTCTGGCGAATCTCTTTGATTCTGAACATATTTACAATTGGACTATTTGCCATGGTTTTCTCCAAATACTACTTTTTTTATTCAGCGCTTTCTGCTGATTTAACAGATCCACCTGCTTTTTCGATTTTAGCTTTTGCCGAAGCAGAAACCTTATCTACATCTACAGTAAGAGATTTTGTCAAATCACCATTACCAAGAACTTTTACCAAGTCTTTACCAGACTTAATCAAGCCCTTAGCTGCGAGAGTTTCTTTATTTACTGTTTCGCCTGCAGAGAATTTCTCTTCCAAAAGCTCAACATTTACAATAGCAAACTCTTTCTTGAATGGATAGTTAGAAAAACCACGATGAGCAATACGTCTGTAAAGTGGCATCTGTCCACCTTCGAATCCTACATATGGACCGCTCTTTCCAGAACGTGACTGCTGACCCTTGTTACCTTTACCAGCTGTTGTACCATTACCAGATGAAGATCCACGACCAACAATGAACTTCTTCTTGTTAGCACCTTCTGGTGCTGTCAACATAAAATCAGCCATTAGTTTGCCTCCTCAACTTTAATAAGGTGTGCTACAGCATTTGCCATTCCACGAACAACAGCTGTATCTTCTTTAACAACTGAAGAATTGATCTTTTTAAGACCAAGGCTGCGAACAGTAGCTTTCTTTTCAGGTTTCTGTCCGATAACACTCTTTACGAGAGTAATTTTAAGCATCTTAGCCATATCAACCCCACATATCCTGCAGAGACTTACCTCTGTTAGATGCGATAGTCTTAGCATCCATGATGTTCTGAAGAGCTGCAAATGTAGCTCTTACAACATTTACTGGGCTAGAAGATCCCAAAGACTTAGAAATTACGTCTGTTGCACCAATTGCATCCATGATAGCACGTACTGTACCACCAGCGATAATTCCAGTACCTGGACAAGCTGGCTTAAGAAGGATTGATGAACTCTTGTAGTTTCCGAGCATTTCATGTGGAAGAGTACCATTTCTAACTGGTACTTCAACCATGCTTCTCTTTGCGCGATCAACACTCTTTCTAATTGCTTCAGATACATCATTAGCCTTACCAAATCCGTATCCTACACGACCTTTTCCATCGCCTACAACTGTAAGAGCTGAGAAAGACATACGACGTCCACCTTTTACAGTTTTTGCTGTACGATTCAATCTTACGAGCTTTTCAACGAATTCTTTCTGGTCTCTTTCTTTATCAAATTTATTCTGGCGTTCCATAAAATCTCCTAGAAAATGATACCAGCTTTGCGAGTACCATCAGCAAGGGCCTTAACAACACCATGATAAAGATAACCATTGCGGTCAAATACTACAGTAGTAATCTTTTTATCCTGCAGGCGTTTTCCAAATGCTTCACCGAGTTTTGCTGCACCTTCAGTATTTGGCTTAAAATCAGCAAATTCTTTTTCCAATGTGGAAATTGAAGCAAGGGTTTTACCCTCATCATCATTAATAACCTGAACATAAAGGTTTGTGTTACTGCGTGTTACAGTCATGCGTGGACGTTCTGCAGTTCCGTAGATTGACTTACGGATATGAACCTTACGATGCAGGCGTTTTCTTGCTTTGTCATTCAGTTTCTTAAACATCTGTTACACCTTATTTAACGCCGGTCTTACCGACTTTGCGTCTGATGACTTCATTATCGTAACGGATACCCTTTCCCTTATAAGGTTCAGGCATTCTCAATTTACGAATCTGAGCGCTGAATTCACCTACCAACTGTTTGCTGATACCGCTGATAGTAATTTTACCTGCAGCGTCTGCAGCAACTGTAAGTCCTTCTGGAATAACTGCGATGAAGTCAGATGAATATCCGAGGTTCATAACAAGTTCTGTTCCCTTAACTTCAGCACGATAACCAACACCAGTAATTACCAAAGTCTTAGAATAACCAGTAGTAACACCTGTAACCATGTTCTGAATCAAGTTGCGATACAAACCATGAGCAGCACCGGCATTCTTTGAATTGTCAGCTGGATTAACGATAACTTCTGTTCCTTCTACCTTTACAGTAACAAGGTTGTTAATATCCTGCTTCAATTCACCCTTTGGACCTTTAACAGTAATCATACCAGGATTAACTGTAACTGTTACACCTGCTGGAATAGCAACAGGAAGCTTACCAATTTTTGACATTTTCTTCCTCCTATTACCAAATCTTACAGATCAATTCGCCGCCAACCATTTTTTCGCTTGCTTTCTTACCAGTTGTTACACCAGTAGAAGTTGAAACGATCAATGTACCGAGGCCATTGAAAACGCGTGGCAAATCTTTGTAACCAGAATATACACGACGACCTGGTGTAGAAATTTTTTCAACACCGTGAATAACTGAATTATTCAAATCATCATACTTGAGGAAAATACGGATGATGTTTTTTCCATCTTCCTGTACTTTCTTGAAATTCTTAATGTAACCTTCTGTTTTCAGGATCTTAACAATTTCGAGCTTCAATTTTGAAGCTGGAACATCTACCTTTTCATGGCGAGCCTGAACAGCGTTACGAACCTTAGTCAGCATGTCTGCGATTGGGTCTGATACACTCATTTTTACTTCTCCTCCACTACCAAGATGATTTTGTTACGCCTGGCAAAAGGCCTTCGCCTGCCATCTTGCGGAAGCAAATACGACACATTTTGAACTTTCGCAAGTATCCACGAGGGCGACCACAAATCTGACAGCGATTGTATTCGCGTGTCTTGTATTTAGGTGTGCGGTTCGCCTTAATAATCATTGATTTCTTAGCCATACTTCACCTACTTTCTGAAAGGCATATTGAACTTGGTAAGAAGTGCTTTTGCTTCTGCATCAGTTTTTGCACTTGTTACAATCGAGATGTTC
Source organism: Candidatus Treponema equifaecale (assembly GCA_018064905.1). GTDB lineage: Bacteria > Spirochaetota > Spirochaetia > Treponematales > Treponemataceae > Treponema_D > Treponema_D equifaecale. The sequence continues at coordinate 3,353 of JAGHUJ010000046.1, read as the reverse complement.
ATACCAGCGATCTTTGTGATTTTATCAAAGTCAATCTCTGGGAAGATAATCTGTTCTGTAATACCAAGAGAAAAGTTTCCATGTCCATCAAAACCAGTAGCTTTGATTCCGCGGAAATCCTTTACACGAGGTAATGCAACATTGATGAGGCGGTCCAAAAATTCGTACATATTGTTACCGCGCAATGTTACCATTACACCTACTTCATTGCCCTCACGAAGCTTGAAGTTAGCAATACTTTTTCTTGCTCTTGTCTTAACAGCATGCTGTCCAGTTATCTGAGTAATATCAGCAACTGCGGCATCAAGGAGTTTCTTGTTAGTGAGAGCTTCGCCAACACCCATGCTTACTACTACCTTTTTGATAGCAGGAATCTGCATTACAGATGTGTAACCGAGTTCTTTGAAGAGCTCAGGAGCGATTGTTTCCTTATAGACTTTCTTAAGCCGTGGTACGTAATTATCCATTACAGTGCTTCTCCACATTTACGGCAAACGCGAATCTTCTTGTCGCCGTCAATTTTATAACCAACTCTAGTAGGACCACATTTTTTACAAATGAGAGCTACATTAGAGATATTCAAAGGAGCTTCAACCTCAGCGATACCGCCCTGGTCCTGCTGACTTCTTTTTCTCATTGCCTTTTTGACAATGTTGATTCCAGTTACGATTACTGCATCTTTTTTAGCAATAACACGAACAACAGTTCCTCTCTTGCCCTTATCTTTACCAGCAATTACCTGTACAGTATCGTCTTTACGGATCTTGAATTTCTTTTCCATATTGATTACTCCTTACAGAACCTCTGGAGCAAGTGATACGATCTTCATATAGTCCATATCACGGAGCTCACGAGCAACTGGTCCAAAGATGCGTTTTCCTTTTGGGTTTTTATCAGCATCAACGATAACACAAGCGTTATCATCGAAGCGGATATATGTTCCATCAGGACGGCGATATTCTTTCGCAACGCGAACGATTACAGCCTTTTCTACTGAACCTTCTTTGATTGTAGATGTTGGAATTGCTTCCTTAACAGCTACTACTACAACATCACCGATGCCTGCGTAACGGCGGTGTGAACCACCGATTACTTTAATTACCTGAACGAGCTTAGCGCCAGAGTTATCGGCAACAGTCATTTTTGATTGCATCTGCAGCATGATTTTACTCCTTAGCCTTATTTAGCTCTTTCGATAATTTCTGCAAGTCTCCAGCACTTATCTTTGCTGATTGGACTGCATTCTACGATGCGAACTGTGTCACCAATGTGAGCATCATTCTTTTCATCGTGTGCCTTACACTTCTTAGTCTGTGTAACGTATTTCTTGTAAAGGGTATCCATTCTTTTTGTATTGATAGAAACAACGATAGTTTTATCCATCTTGTCGCTAGTTACAATACCAACAAAAGTTCGTTTACCACCCTTTGTCTTAACCTGTTCTGCCACGGGTCAGCTCCTATTTATTCAATCCTGCAATTTCTTTTGCACGGATGAGCGTATTCAATTTAGCAATCTCACGACGCATGTTACGCTTCTGCATAGGGTTATCTACATGTCCAACTACCATCTGGAAGCGGAGATCCATGTATTTCTGTTTAAGTTCATTGCGTTCTGAAACCAATTCAGCGTAAGACAATTCTTTTACATTCTTTTTCTTTGTATCAGCCATTTTCTTACTCCTTAGTCTTTAGTTGGTTTGAAAGCAATTCTTGTTTTGATTGGAAGTTTGTCAGCTGCAAGCTCAAGAGCTCTTTCAGCCAATTTAATATCAACTCCACCAACTTCAAACAAGATTACACCTGGTTTGATTACAGCTGCCCAGAATTCTGGAGCACCTTTACCTTTACCCATACGAGTATCGGCTGGTTTCTTTGTGATTGGTTTGTCAGGGAAAACACGCAACCAAACGTTTCCTTTACGTTCGAGCTTACGGTTGATAGCAACACGAGCAGCTTCGATATGTCTAGCACTGAGCCAAACTGGTTCCATTGCTACCAAAGCAATTTCTCCAAAATCGATGTTGTTAGCACGTGTAGCACATCCCTTGATTCTACCACGCTGTACTTTTCTATGAATTATTCTTTTAGGACTAAGCATTTACATTACTCCTTAGAAGCTGCAGCACGAGGTGCTCTCTTAGCTCTTGGCTTATCATCGCCAGAACCTGAACGATCATGACGTGGCTTGCGAACAAGCTGTCCTGCATCTTCATTCTGCTCGCGACCATAATTCATACCATTGTAAACCCATACTTTAACACCGATTTTTCCGTATGTTGTATGTGCTTCAAAAGTACCATAGTCAATGTCAGCACGAAGAGTATGAAGTGGAACACGTCCTTCCTTATGCTCTTCAGAGCGTTTCATTTCTGCTCCGCCAAGACGACCAGACAAGCGAATCTTAATTCCCTGTGCTCCGCCCTTCATAGCGTTTGCAGAAGCCTGTTTGAGAGCCTTACGGAATGAACCGCGACCTGCAAGCTGGCGTCCAACATTCTGTGCGATAAGAGATGCATTGATGTCAGCACGTTTGATTTCCTTAATCTTAATCTGAACTTTTTTTGTCAGCTTAGACTGGATTTCAGCACTGATCTTTTCAATGTTTGCACCCTTAACACCAATAATTACACCCGGGCGTGCTGTATGAATAACAATTGTTACACGCTGTGGATGACGTACGATTTCGATTTCAGCAATGTCTGCATTCTGGCATTCTGGCAAAGCCTTTACCATGTTGCGGATTTTCAAGTCCTCAATTACCAGGTCTGCATATTCACGAGGATTTGCATACCAGCGAGACTGCCATGTCTTGTTAATTCCAAGACGCAAACCGATAGGATTTACTTTCTGACCCACTTTATTCCCCCGCCTTCTCGTCTACAATGACGGTGATATGACACATACGTCTTAAGAGCTGATCAGCACGTCCGCGAGCGCGGAACCAAACTCTCTTAAGTCTTGGACCTTCGTCAATACGAATTTCCTTAACATAAAGCATATCTTCATCCAGCTTCTTGTTACCATAGAGCGCATTAGCAACAGCAGATTTCAAAGTAGCCTGAATCAACTGTGCACCTTTCTGTGGCATATTCTCAAGAATTGCCATAGCTTCTGAGCATGACTTCTGATTGATTACACGTGCTACAGGGCGAACCTTTGTAGGAGATGCAATCAGGAATTTAGAAGTGGCTACATAACCTTTTCTTTCAGCCATAATATCCACCCTTATTTACCAGCTTTTTTGTCTGTACCGCCATGTCCCTTGAAAGTACGTGTTGGAGCAAACTCGCCAAGCTTGTGGCCTACGAGGTTCTCTGTTACGTAAACAGGAATCCATGACTTACCGTTGTA
>JAGHUJ010000089.1 GCA_018064905.1 Candidatus Treponema equifaecale | reverse complement strand
GCATACAAGTCTGTTCCACAGGAACTTGATCTTCCATCTTCACCAGAACAGCCAATCGTTTACCGTGAAGAAGAAAACCGCCCACAGCCACGCCGTGACCGCGAAACAGGAAAGGGTATGGCATGTGTAGTAGGACGCCTTCGCCCATGTAATGTATTCGACGTAAAGTTTGTAGCACTCAGCCACAACACAAAGCGCGGTGCCGCAATGGGTGGAATCCTCAACGCAGAATTGTTGAAGGTAAAAGGTTTCTTTGATAATCTGTAGTTTACAGGCGAGTTTCAACGGTTTCTGCGGCGCAGAAATGGACGCGGACTGCGGACAAGTTGAAACTCGGGTTTTCAAAATCGCAAAGCGATTTTGAAATACGATTCTTTGATAATCTCTAGAGCGACAGGACGTCGCGTCTAAGGTTAGCAATAGGATTGTGTGCAGTTTTGCGAATGCGAAACTGCAGTTTTTGGAATTGCAGGGATGCAATTCCGAAATACTTTTTTTGATAATCTGTAGTCGTTGATGCGAGTCTAATCGTATTCTAGAAACTGATTCAAAACATTATGGACCCGGTGATTTTCGTCGCCGGGTTTTTCTTTAAGACTATGTCCGGAAATTGTATTGCTGCGCCGATTGAGTCCTTCGACGGAGCTCAGGAACCACCTGTTGAAATCAAGCAGGATACACAAAATATGTGGTAGTTTCGACTGGCTCAACCACCACATATCATGTAGCAACACTTTCCACGGACACAGCTTCCTTTAAAAAGCCAGGGAACCGTTATGCCATTTATCAAAACACTTTTTACAATTGCATTGCCTATAATCCTTCAGGATACATTGACTTCATTCGTAAACATGCTTGACACCATCATGGTTGGACAGATGGGAGCTGTTGAAATCGCCGCTGTAGGTCTTGGCAACCAGGTGTTCTTCTTGATGAGCCTTGTGATTTTTGGAATTGCAGGCGGCGGTTCAGTTTTCATAGCGCAATATTGGGGTAAAAAAGACTATAAGGCCATCCATAAAACTACAGGGCTGATGCTAAAATTCTCGCTGCTGTTTACCTTGATTTTTGCCTTGATAAGCCTTTTCATTCCGGAACTTGTTCTGTCGCTTTATTCCAAGGACATGCAGGTTGTAAGGCTTGGCGGGCGGTATCTTAGGATTGTTGCTCCAAGCTATATTTTCTTTGGCATCAATGTCTGTTTTGCATCTTCTGAACGCAGCACTGAGCATTTAAAGCTTCCGGCCATTGCAACAATCAGTTCCGTAATTCTCAATGCCATACTGAATTACATTTTGATTTTTGGAGTGACCATCAATGGAATTCAGATTGTTGGGGCCTACGGAATTTCTGGAGCCGCCATGGCAACGGTAATTTCAAGAATTGTGGAAGCCCTTATCGTCACCCTTGGAGCCTATATCAAAAGATATGAAATTTCAGCTCCGGTAAAAGAATATTTTTCATCATCAAAAGAATTCATTCTTCAATATTTAAAAATTTGCATTCCGATTATTTTCAATCAGCTTTTGTGGGGAGCCGGAATTTCAATGCAGTCTTCGATTTTTGCCCACAGCGGAACTTTTGCAATCGCTGCATTCAACATAATGAACACCATCTCAAATCTGCTTTATCCCGTCTGCACCGGCTGTGGAAATGCAACTGCAATCATCATCGGTAAAACAATCGGTGAAGGAAAAATTCAGGAAGCAAAAATCCTTGCAAAAAGAATATCCCTTTTCATTCTGGGAATTTCCTTTGCACTTGGCCTTTTCATAATTCCATTGAGCAGAATTCTACCGTTCGTATTTAAGGTTGAACCTCAGGTGATTTCCATGGCATGTGTCTTCATCATTATACGCGCCTTTATTTTTGGTCTTGATGCCTACAACATGACCTGCGTGATCGGTGTGTTCAGGTCCGGCGGTGATACACTTTATGCCCTTGTGCTTGATACGGCCATCATGTGGATTCTTGCAATTCCTTTGGGATGGCTTGCGGTTTCATTGTGGCATCTTCCATATTGGGCGGTCTACCTCTGCCTTGCATCAGAACCTTTCATAAAATCCTTTTTTTTCGACTGGAAGAATGCTGGGTGGAAAATGGCTCAAGCAGATAATATAATGAAAGAAGGATAAAAATATGACACAGACGGAACAGAAAATTCAAAAGCAGAAAGCAAAAACTTTTGTTGAAACTTGGACTAAGAAAATTGCAGAGACAGAAACGAATAAAAGCAATGAAAGGCAGTTCTGTCAGTTGTTTTGGACTACACTTTTGACAGAAGTTTTGGGAATTGGACATGTTGCTGAATTTATTGATTTTGAACGTCCTGTCCCAAAGGAATTCAGTTCTGGAAAAAATTTTATTGACGGTTACATTGCTTCCACAAAAGTTTTAATTGAACAGAAGGCTTCTAAAATTGATTTGTCAAAAGGCGAAAAGCAGTCGGACGGACAGTATTTGACTCCTTACCAGCAGGCAAAGCGTTATGGTTCTAATCAAAATTATTCGGAGCGTCCCAGATGGATTATCGTTTCTAACTTTGTGACTTTTGAAATTCACGACATGGAACGAATGGACAGCGAGCCGTACACGATAAAACTTGAGGATTTACCCAAGGAACTCCACAATCTTTCGATGATCTATGACACAGGAAAGAAAGAGATTAAGGAAGAAATGGCTCTATCTGTGGAAGCTGGAAAAATCGTTGATGAACTTTATGAAATTTTAGCGAAGGAATATGGCGATGATTCGGCGGAAGTTCAGAAAAGTTTGAATATGCTTTGTGTTCGTCTGATTTTTCTTTTGTATGCGGACGATGCAGAACTTTTTGGACGAAAGGGAATGTTCCACGATTTTGTGGCAAGTTACAATGCGCAGAATCTTAGAAAAGGCATTATTTCTCTTTTTCAAAATCTGAATACAAAGGAAGAAAATCGAGATAGATATGAGGATAAAATTATTCTTGAATTTCCTTATGTGAACGGAAATCTTTTTTCTCAACAGGACAGTTTGATTCCACAGTTTAATGAAGAAATCAAAAATCTGCTTTTGGAAAAGGGAAACTTCAACTGGAAGGAAATTTCTCCAACAATTTTTGGTGCTGTTTTTGAATCAACTTTAAATCCAGAAACTCGTCACGATGGCGGAATGCACTACACTTCCATCGAAAATATTCACAAAGTCATTGACCCTCTTTTTTTGGACAGGTTGAATGAAAAGTTTGAAAATATAAAAGACTCAGACCTTTCGGTAAACAAAAAGAAAGAAAAATTTGTAGAACTCCAGAATGAAATCGCTTCGATTAAAATCTTTGACCCTGCGTGTGGTAGCGGTAACTTTTTGACAGAAAGTTTTTTGTGCCTGCGTAGGTTAGAAAACAAAATCCTGCAGGAGTTAAATTCTGATCTTTCGCTGTTTACCAGTGGTAATCTTGTTGCGGATGATTTTATAAAAGTTTCGATACAGCAGTTTTATGGAATTGAAATAAATGATTTTGCGGTAAGTGTTGCAAAAACTGCCCTTTGGATAGCCGAAGCACAGATGTTTGAAGAAGCCGCAACAATTGCAAAAAATGGCGGAAACTTTTTCCCTCTTGAAACTTACAACAACATTGTGGAAGGCAACGCGCTCAGACTGGATTGGGAAAAAGTTTTCCCTGTTTCGGTGGTTGAGCCTGTTGAAACCACAAATTGCTACATCATCGGAAATCCGCCGTTTTTGGGAAAAAAAGAGCAGACAAAGGTTCAAAAAGATGAATTGACAAGCTTATTTCCAAAAAATGTAAAAGGTGTTGGAAACTTAGACTATGTTTCAGGCTGGTATGTAAAAGCATTGAATTTAATCAAAAATACAAATGTAAAATGTTGTTTCGTTTCAACCAATTCAATTACACAAGGAGAACAAGTTCCTATCTTATGGAAATATTTAATTGAAAATGGACTTTCAATTGATTTTGCATACAGAACTTTCAGATGGGATTCGGAAAGCACGGAAAAGGCTCATGTGCATTGTGTAATTATTGGATTTTCTTCGGTGGTTGATCCCTTCGACAAGCTCAGGATACCACCTGTCGAAACCACAAAACGCATTTACACTTCGGATAAATTTTTTGTTGAGGCAAAAAATATCAATGCTTATTTAATAGATGCTCCAAATATTTTTATTGAAAACAGAAGTAAAAGCATTTGTGATGTGTCTGAAATTTCTTATGGAAGTATGCCTATTGATGACGGACATTTGATTTTGTCAAAAGAAGATGTTGAAGAATTATTGAAAGAAAATTCTGAGAATTCAAAGTTTTTCAAAAAATATGCTGGTGGAGATGAAATTTTAAAGAACAAAGACAGATGGTGTCTTTGGCTTAAAGATATTTCACCAAAAGAAATTGCAAAATCTAAGTTCGTAATGAACAGAATCAATGAAACTTATGAATTTAGAAAATCAAGTAACAGACCTCAAACTTTGGCATTGGCAGAGACTCCTTCGTTGTTCGGTGAAATCAGGCAACCTGATACTTCTATGCTCGTAATTCCGAAAGTTTCATCAGAAAAAAGAAGATATATACCTATTGCTTTTGTGAATCCTGAAATTATCATAAATGGAAGTGCATTGATTATTCCTAATGCTGAGTTGTATTCTTTTGGAATTTTGATGTCAAATGTTCACAATGCCTGGATGCGCGTTGTGGCAGGAAGATTGGAAACTCGTTATCAATATTCTGGAAGTATCGTCTACAACAATTTTCCATTCCCAAGCCAATTGAAAATTGAAAATGGAAAATTGAAAATGCAAAACGGCAAATGGACACTTCCACTCGAAGACTTGCCAACCGACAAAACCGAACTGTCAATTATCAATTCTCAATTAAAAATTACAAACACCGCTCAAGCAATTTTGGATGCAAGAGCAAAATATCCAGATTCATCTTTAGGTGAGATGTACTCGAATATTCTGCTTTACCCAGAACTGAACAAAGCACACAAGGAAAACGACAAAGCAGTTATGGAAGCCTACGGCTTTAGGGTGGGAATGTCCGAAAGCGAATGCGTAACTGAACTTTTCAGGCTGTACGAGAAATTAACCGGTTCAACTCCTAATACTTGACAGAATAAATTGGTTAGCGTATACTAACTATGAAAGTTAGTTGAGCCTAACTAATATAGCAAAAAGTCCTAAAAGTGTGTGTGTTAGTCTGGTTTATTTTGCTATAGCTCATGTTACCTCGAAGGGGATCGTCTGTCAGGCGGTCCTCTTTTTTTAGGGGGCAGGGAATCCTTTTCCATTATAAGAATTCAAATATGACTATCTAAAATTGAATTTTTTTCGCACTACATATATAATAGGTACGTTATTTTAGGCAATGTGTAACTAGAGGCTGTCCAAAAAGCAATTATTGTGGAGTTCACCGCAAACTATACTTTGGGAACAGTTCTTTTCTATGGACACAGCCTTATTTTATTAATTTTCGGAGAATCTAAAATGAAAAAAATTGTATTGGCAGCATTGTCTTGTGCTGCATTGCTTGCTTTTGCTTCGTGCTCAAAGGAAAATAAAATTCAGAAAGGTGAATTTACACAGGAAGCAGGAAAACTTAAGATTGCTATGGAAGTTGGATATCCTCCATTTGAATACTATGCAGAAGATGGAAAGACTCCTGCCGGTTTTGATGTTGAACTTGGAAAGGAAATTGCAAAGCGTCTTGGACTCAATGCTGAATTCCTTGATGTTGCATGGGATGGAATTTTTGCAGGACTTACAACAGACCGCTACGATGTAGTAATGTCTGCTGCCACGATTACTCCAGAACGCCTTGCCGCATATGATTTTTCTCAAGCCTACATTGGCAACGGTCAGGCCCTCATACTAAAGAAGGATTCATCTCTTCCATGGAACAAGCCTGAAGATGCCGCCGGAAAGAAAATTGGATACCAGGCGGAAACAACTTCCGACTTCTATATTGAAAAATATGCAGCAGCCCATAATTTTGAATTTGTTCCATGTGAATATGACAAGGTTATGAACGCCTATGACGATCTTAAGTTTGGCCGCATCGACTGCGTAATCAGCGACAATCTTGTTTCAGTTTCATACCTCAATGTTCCAAACAGCGAATTCAAGCGCGTTTGGACAGGTGAGCCGGATGAATACTTTGGCGTCTGCATGAAGAAGGGCAACAAGGTTCTTCAGGATAAGATCAACAAGGCCATCGATGACATGAAGGCTGATGGTACAATGGCAAAAATATATATTCAGATTTTTGGAGAAGATCTTTCTTCATCGATCAAATAATTGCAGATAATCAAATTTTTTGGAGTCCGGCTATATCATGGAAACAATGAATAAAATTATAAAATGGATACCACAACTGCTGGATGGTGCCCGTATAACCATATTGCTTACTCTTTGTTCTGTCCTGGCAGGACTTCTGATCAGTATCTTCCTTGCCCTCGGTGAGATGTCTAAGAACAGGATCATCAGGAATTTCTGCAGGGGATATGTTTTCTTCTTCCGTGGAACACCGCTTCTCATGCAGCTTTATTTTGTGTATTACGGTCTTCCACAGATCAGCCGCGCCCTTACCATCAACAACCAGTTCCTTGCGGCTTTCATTGCCTTTGGTCTCAACAGTTCCGCATACTGCTGTGAAATCATCCGTGCCGCAATTCAGTCCATCGATAAAGGTCAGTTTGAAGCCGGAAAAGTTCTGGGTCTTAACTACTTTCAGACCATGCGTCTTGTGATTCTTCCCCAGTCCATACGCCGCCTGATTCCGCCTGTAGGAAACGAGTTCATCATGATGCTTAAGGACGCTTCCCTTGTTTCCCTTATTGCGCTTGCCGATATTACAAAGGTCACAAGGAGCATTCAGTCTTCTACGGCATCATCGTTGGTTTATATTCCGGCTATGATTCTTTATCTTATCATCACCGCTGTGTTTACTTTTGTCTTCCATGTGGTCGAAAAGAAACATTCGGTTTACGAGTGATGGGTGAGGTGAAATTATGAATATGATTGCTACTAAGAATATCGATGTCAGTTTTGGTTCCCTCCATGTGCTTAAGGGTGTGAACCTTGAAGTAAAACCAAAGGAAGTTGTATGTATTATCGGTCCAAGTGGAAGCGGTAAATCGACTTTTCTCCGTTCTCTGATTCATCTTGAACATATTGACAACGGTATCATTGAAGTTGAAGGCAACGAGATTGCACATAAGGAACATAAATTCTCCAAGCTTCATATTTCCTGCAAGGAACGCAGAAGAAGGCTCCTGAATGTGGGAATGGTCTTCCAGAAGTTCAATCTTTTTCCCCATATGACCGCCCTTGAAAATACAATGGTTTCGCCCATGAACGTTCTTGGTAAGTCAAAGGAAGAAGCCCGTGCAAAGGGAATTGAACTTTTGAAGGCTGTAGGTCTTGGCGATAAACTTGATTCCTATCCAAGCAAACTGTCCGGTGGTCAGCAGCAGCGTGTTGCCATTGCCCGAGCTCTTGCCATGGATCCTAAGATCATGCTTTTTGATGAACCTACATCGGCACTTGATCCAGAACTTGTTGGTGAAGTTCTTTCCGTCATGAAGAAGCTTGCTGAAGATGGAATGACCATGATTGTGGTGACCCATGAAATGGGATTTGCCCGTGAAGTTGCTGACCGTGTTCTCTTTATGGATGGTGGAAACATTGTTGAAGAAGGAACTCCGGAAGAAATCTTCAATTCACCAAAGAGCGACCGACTTAAGCAGTTCCTTCAGGCTGTTTTGTGATGCCGGCTTTATAATTTATTTTTTTTATTGCAAAATTCCCCTTGTATAAAACCGTAAAAAACTGTACTATTTGCAAACATTTTATACTATTTATCATGGCTGTCTAAAGACCGCATCTTTTCTTGGGGAGTTTTGCTTTCAAAGCGTTGCTTTCCTGGTCACGGGTTTGGAAATCAAAGAGAAATTGTATTAGAGGCGTTGTGTGCGCCACTTCTATGCGGTTACGGACTTTCATGAAAACAAATGAGGTAACGTATGGAAGAATTTGAAGAAAAAATCGACGGGATTACTATGCCCGCAGAAGTTTCAGCAGACAATGAATCTGATGAAATGTCATTTGAAGATCTTGGTCTTGACGAAATCACACTGAAAGCAATTGAAAAGAAGGGATTCAAGGTTCCTTCTCCTATCCAGGTTTTGGCTATTCCACGTCTTTTGAACGGCGATGCCAATGTCATTGCCCGTGCCCGTACAGGTACAGGAAAGACGGCTGCTTTTGGACTTCCTCTTGTACAGACTTTGAGGGAACCAGGCGACCATGTTCGTGCAATTATTCTTGAGCCGACCCGTGAGCTTGCAATGCAGACTGCAACAGAAATGGCTTCCTTTACGACAGGAAAGTGTCCTCGTGTCGCAGTTGTTTACGGTGGTGCTTCCATGGGTGAGCAGATGCGCGCCCTCCGTAAAGGTGTGGAAATCGTTGTCGGCACCCCAGGCCGTGTTATGGATCTTATGGACCGCGGTGTCCTTGATATTTCAAAGATAGACTACTTCATTCTTGATGAAGGCGACGAAATGCTTGATATGGGGTTCGTCGATGATATTGAAAACATTTTTGAAAGTGCAAACCAGGACTGCCGTGTCCTCTTGTTCAGTGCGACGATTCCAAAAGAAATCCTTCGTATTGCACAGCGCTTTATGGGCGACTATGAGATTGTTGAAGAAGAAGGTGTTGTAGAAGAACCTCTCCTCATCGACCAGAAATACTGGGTTCTTAGAGAAAGTGAAAAGATTGAAGCTCTTGTTCGTCTCATCGATATTTCGCCAGATTTCTTTGGTCTTGTTTTTGTTCAGCGTAAATGTGATGCAGACTATGTAAGCAAGGCTCTTGATGAAAAGGGATATGAAGCTGCAGCCCTTCATGGTGATATTCCACAGGGACAGCGTGAAAAGATCCTTGCAAGATTGCGTGCAAAGAAAACACGCATTCTTGTTGCTACAGATGTTGCCGCACGCGGTATCGACATCGAAGGTCTTATTCATGTTGTAAACTATGAACTTCCTTTTGATGGTCCAACTTATGTTCACCGCATCGGTCGTACAGGTCGTGCAGGTTCAAGTGGTGTTGCAGTTACTTTTGTTAAGCCGGAAGACACAAGGCGCAAGCTCAACTATCTCATCAATGCAGTCCGTAAGAGTGCAAAGGGAGAAATGACTGAAGGAACGATTCCTGGTGTTGAAGAAGTTCTTGAAGCAAAACGCGGTAGACTTTTTGATGACATAAAATCAAAGATCGGTCTTGGAAACAACAGTTCCGTTGGATCTGACGATGCAGATGATCTTGCAGACGACGAAGTGATCCCAATGGAAGGTGCTGAAGCAGAACTTTCAGGAAATGAAAAAGTTCCACACCTTAGAAAGGGTGATGCTATATTCGATACATTGGCGGAAGAACTTTGCAACGGTCAGGACGCAAAAGAAGTTGTGGCTTCATTGCTTGCCGCAACCTACGGTAGTGTCCTCAGCCGCAACCGCTATGGAAAAATTTCTTCTACAGGTGGTAGAAGGGATAGGAATGGCCGTGGAGAACGCGGTGGCCGTGATGCAGGTTATGAAC